>NZ_JBJJLN010000030.1:0-55603 GCF_046230725.1 Pseudomonas sp. KCJK9000
CCTGTCAAGGCGCGTCCCGTAGAAAGGGTAACAGGCGTACAGTCACAAGGGCCAACTATTGATGAGCTTGGGGAGTCTTGGTACTGGCAACACAGGCCTGGCACACAGCCGATGAGGCTGCGAGAGATGATTCCCAATCATCAGCGGGCCCAGAGTTCTCAGATTGCCGAGATCGAGCAAGCCTTGGCGTCTATCAGGGAGCAGGAAATACTCCGGGCAATAGAGATTGAGGTGCTGGCATCCTCAGGTTATTAGTAATTGACACAAGGGCTGACAAAGCCCTGCACACCCGATGCTCTGGGCCTTCAGTTATGTAGATGCCAAATATCCCGACTCAGCAAAAGCTGCCAGAAGTGCTTGCCCGAATGCATCAGCCAGCAGGCCAGTACGAACGGCGCTGTAAGCCCGGCAATGGGCATCAAGCTGAACAGCGGATGGAGCATCAAGGCCAAGGCAATGGCCAGCAGGGTCACCCAGGGCTTTTCGCCTTGTCGGCTAAAGGCCAATGCTGCCAGCGCGGCATTGAAGCCATACAGGCCCAGCCAGGCGGCTTGCACCTGGTCAGCCAGCAATGCCACGCCGCCGCCGATGGCCGAGCCGATCACGGCCCACATGGCGGCGTACGGGCTGGCGATGAACATCCCGAGGATGATCACCAGGCCGGCCCAGGGGTTGTCGAGCAAAAAGATCTGCCCCACGCCACGCGCCAGGCCATGCAGCGGGTCGGCTTCGACTAAGCCGTTGGGTGCGGGGCTTGCGAACAGCAAGGTGACCCAGCCGAGCAGCACGAACGGTGCGGTATAGGCGATCAGCAGCTTGCCGCCACGCTTGCGCCATTGGTGGGTGATGATGCTCGACAAGCCGCCCGCGGCAATGATCAACGGCGGCACCATGGCTGACCAGGGCAGCACGACGCTGATCAGAATGCCGATCAGCACGCCGTTATAGCAGTACAGCCCAGCCTGGCGGTCGGCGCGGTCGTAGCCGCGGCGTTGTGCAGTGAGTAGCCCTGCGAGCGCGCCAAGCAGGGCGCCGCCGACCAGGTCAGGGGCGGTCAGCAGGATGGCCAACAGGCAGCACAGGCCGCACAGTGGGTGGCGCAGCAGCAGCACTTGGCTGAAGCCGTTGAGCAGCGCCGTGGCCCAGTCCGGGCACGGGTTGACGAAATTTTTGGTGTACATCGGGGCAGTCGATAAGGTTGATAGGGAGCGGTGGGCCTCTTCGGGCTCCGGTTTTCCGCCGTCACAGGGCGCGGCAACATTGCCGTGGGAGCAGGCTTGCACGCTCCCACGGCAGTGATGCAGGCCTTTAAACCAGGGTCTCGATCCGCAAGGTGTTGGTCGAGCCCGGCTTGCCAAACGGTACGCCGGCGGTGATCAGCAGCGTGTCGCCACGGATGGCCATGCCTTGTGCCTGGGCAATCTCCAACGCCGTGGATACCACCTCATCGACCTGGCGCAGGCGGTCGTTGACCACCGAGTGCACACCCCAGGCCACGCTAAGGCGGCGGGCGGTCTTGAGGTTTGGCGTCAGATTGAGAATCGGCGCCCGTGGCCGCTCGCGGGACGCACGCAGGGTGGAGGTGCCCGATTCGCTGTAGTTGACCAGCACTGCCACCGGCAGGATGCCGCTGATGCGGCGGATCGCGCAGCTGATGGCGTCCGACACGGTGGCCTCGGCCTTCGGCCGGCCGACGTCCAGTTGAGCCTGGTAGTCCGGGCCGTTTTCCACCTGGCGAATGATCTTGCTCATCATCTGCACGGCTTCCAGCGGGTAGTCACCGGAGGCGGTCTCGGCTGACAGCATGACCGCATCGGCACCTTCTGCCACGGCGTTAGCCACGTCGGTGACTTCGGCGCGGGTCGGTGCTGGCGAGAAGCGCATCGATTCGAGCATCTGCGTGGCTACTACCACCGGTTTGCCCAACTGACGGCAGGTGCCGATGATGCGCTTCTGGATCTGCGGCACGCTTTCGGCTGGCACTTCCACGCCCAGATCGCCACGGGCCACCATGATCGCATCGGACAGCTCGGCAATCGCCTGCAACTGCTCGACCGCCGACGGCTTCTCGATCTTGGCCATCAGATAGGCACGGTCGCCGATCAGCTGGCGCGCCTCGACGATGTCTTCTGGGCGCTGCACGAACGACAGGGCCACCCAGTCCACCCCCAGTTCCAGGCCAAAGGCCAGGTCGCGGCGGTCTTTTTCGGTGAGCGGGGAGAGGTCAAGCACCGCTTGGGGCACGTTGACGCCCTTGCGGTCAGACAGTTCGCCACCATTGAGTACTTCGGTGTCGATGGCATCACTGTGCTTGGCGGTCACACGCAGGCGCAGGCGGCCGTCGTCCACCAGCAGGTCCATGCCCGGCTCGAGCGCAGCGATGATTTCAGGGTGGGGCAGGTTGACTCGGCGGCTGTCCCCAGGCGTCTTGTCCAGGTCCAAACGCAATGCCTGGCCGCGTTGTAGCTGCACCTTGCCCTCGGCCAGGCGACCTACGCGCAGCTTTGGCCCTTGCAGGTCCATGAGGATGCCCAGCGGGTAGTTCAGTTGCTGCTCGACTTCGCGAATCCACTGGTAGCGCAGGGCGTGGTCGGCGTGCTCGCCGTGGCTGAAATTGAGGCGGAAGATGTTCACCCCTGCTTCGACCAGCTGGCGAATGTCGTCGATGCCTTTGATCGCAGGGCCGAGGGTGGCGAGGATCTTTACTTTTTTATCAGGCGTCATGATTGGGCAGTCTCGAGAATCAGAATGGCGCGAAAGTCGTTGACGTTGGTGCGCGTTGGCTCGGTGACGATCAGTGCGTCCAGCGCCGCGAAATAGCCGTAGCCGTTGTTGTTGTCCAGCTCATCGCTGGCCGACAGGCCCAAGGCTTCGGCGCGGGCGTAGCTGTCCGGCGTCATGAAGGCGCCAGCGTTTTCTTCCGAACCGTCGATGCCGTCGGTGTCACCGGCCAGTGCATACACCCCAGGCAGGCCCTTGAGGCTTTCGGTAAGGCTGAGCAGGAACTCGGCGTTGCGCCCGCCACGGCCATTGCCGCGCACGGTCACGGTGGTTTCGCCGCCGGAGAGGATCACGCAGGGTGCCTTGAGCGGCTGGCCGTGCAGGACGATCTGCCGGGCGATGCCGGCGTGGACCTTGGCCACTTCCCGCGACTCACCTTCCAGGTCACCGAGAATCAGCGGGCTGAAGCCGGCCTGGCGGGCTTTCACGGCGGCAGCTTCGAGTGACTGTTGGGGCTTGGCGATCAGCTGGAAGTGGCTGCGGGCCAGGGCCGGGTCGTCGGCTTTGACGGTCTCCGAGGCGGGGTTGTTGAGCCAGTCGATCACCGATTGCGGTGCTTGGATGCCGTAGCGCTTGAGAATCGCCAGGGCATCGGCCGAGGTGCTCGGGTCGGCCACGGTCGGGCCGGAGGCGATGACCGTAGCCAAGTCCCCTGGTACGTCGGAAATGGCATAGGTGTAGACGGTGGCCGGCCAGCAGGCCTTGGCCAGGCGGCCGCCCTTGATCGCCGAGAGGTGCTTGCGCACGCAGTTCATCTCGCCGATGGTGGCGCCGGATTTGAGCAGCGCCTTGTTGATCTGTTGCTTGTCGGCCAGGGTCAGGCCTTCGGCAGGTAACGCCAGCAGGGCAGAGCCACCGCCGGACAGCAGGAAGATGACGCGGTCGTCTTCGGTGAGGTTGCTGACCAGTTCCAGCACGCGTTTGGCCACGGCCAGGCCGGCGGCGTCGGGGACCGGGTGAGCGGCTTCGACCACCTCGATCTTCTGGCAGTTGGCGCCGTGGCCGTAGCGGGTGACGACCAAGCCAGAGACTTCGCCCTGCCAGCATTTCTCGACCACTTCGGCCAGGGCGGCTGCGGCTTTGCCGGCGCCGATGACGATGACCCGGCCGCTACGGTCGGCGGGCAGGTACGGCTCGAGAACTTGGCGTGGGTGGGCGGCGGCGATGGCTGTGTCGAACAGGTCGCGAAGAAGGGTTTGCGGATCGACCGACATGGCAGGCTCCCAGTTATTGTTGTTCTACAGAATCGAAAACGCCCCTGGAACTGCCTCCGTGCAGGCCGAACCAGGGGCGGGTGTTGCTCGGTGTCACTGCCTGGCCTGTGGTCGCAGGGCAGGCAGCGTGTGCTTCATCGCGAGCTTTGCTCGCTCCTACGGGCCTTACGCTGATCCTGTAGGAGCGAGCGCAGCTCGCGATGAGGCCAGTAAGAACTTACTTGTCGTCGCGAATCGAGAAGTTGGCCATGTGCTCCAGGCCTTTGATCAGCGCCGAGTGGTCCCAGTTGCTGCCACCAATGGCCGCGCAGGTGTTGAACACTTGCTGGGCATTGGAGGTGTTGGGCAGGTTGATGCCCAGCTCCTTGGCGCCTTGCAGGGCCAGGTTCAGGTCCTTCTGGTGCAGGCTGATGCGGAAGCCTGGGTCGAAGGTGCCTTTGATCATGCGCTCGGCATGCACTTCGAGGATCTTCGACGAAGCGAAGCCACCCATCAGTGCCTCACGTACCTTGGCCGGGTCGGCGCCGTTCTTGGCGGCGAACAGCAGGGCTTCGGCAACGGCCTGGATGTTCAGGGCGACGATGATCTGGTTGGCGACCTTGGCGGTCTGGCCGTCACCGTTGCCACCGACGCGGGTGATGTTCTTGCCCATGGCTTCGAACAGCGGCAAGGTGCGCTCGAAGGCTTTCGGGCAACCACCGACCATGATGCTCAAGGTCGCGGCCTTGGCGCCGACTTCACCGCCGGAGACCGGGGCGTCGAGGTAGGCTGCGCCGGTTGCCTTGATTTTCTCGGCGAAGGCTTTGGTGGCGGTTGGGGAGATCGAGCTCATGTCGACCACCACCTTGTTCGGGCCCACGCCTTCGACGACGCCGTTTTCACCGAACAGCACGCTTTCGACCTGCGGCGTGTCCGGCACCATGATGATGATGAACTCAGCTTCCTGGGCCACTTCCTTAGGGTTGGCCAGGGCCACCGCGCCAGCGGCGAGCAGGTCGGCTGGGGCTGGGTCGTGGTGAGTGGAAACGAAGATGCTGTGACCTGCTTTCTGCAGGTTCTGGGCCATGGGCTTGCCCATGATGCCGGTGCCGAGGAAACCGATTTTAGCCATGAGAAATTACCTCTTTTATATTTGTTCGCGTGCCCGGTGCGAGCAGGTGATTCAGATCGCGTTGTGTGATTTCAGCCAGCCCAGGCCCGCTTCGGTTGTGGTCAGCGGCTTGTACTCTGCGCCTACCCAGCCCTGGTAGCCGATGCGGTCCAGGTGCTCGAACAGGAAGCGGTAGTTGATCTCGCCGGTGCCGGGTTCGTTGCGGCCTGGGTTATCGGCCAGCTGGATGTGGTTGATCAGGTTCAGGTTGGCTTGCATGGTGCGAGCCAGGTCACCTTCCATGATCTGCATGTGGTAGATGTCGTACTGCAGGAACAGGTTGTCGCTGCCGACTTCGGCCTGGATTTCCAGGGCCTGTTGCGTGGTGTTCAGGTAAAAGCCCGGGATGTCGCGGGTGTTGATCATTTCCATGACCAGGCGGATTCCGGCGGCCTTGAGCTTGTCAGCCGCGTAGCGCAGGTTTTCCACGAAGGTCTTGCGCACGGTGGCGCAGTCGGGGCCTTGCGGACGAATGCCGGCCAGGGCGTTGACCTGGGTGTTGCCCAGCACCTTGGCGTATTCGATAGCCTTGTCGACACCTGCGCGGAATTCTTCGATGCGGTCAGGGTGGCAGGTGATGCCGCGCTCACCTTTGGCCCAGTCGCCGGCCGGCAGGTTGAACAGCACCTGGGTCAGGCCGTTGGCATCAAGCTGCTGCTTGATTTCGGCTGCGCTGAAGTCATAGGGGAAAAGGTATTCGACGCCGCTGAAACCAGCGTCGGCGGCAGCCTTGAAGCGGGCCAGGAAGTCCTGTTCGGTGAACAGCATGGACAAGTTGGCAGCGAAGCGAGGCATGGGTTGTCTCCTTGCGATGAAGGCCCCCAGCGCAGGCGCATGGGGGCGTCAGGCGATCAGTCCAGCAGCGAGATGGCAGTCGGCGCGTCGTTGCCGACCAGAGCCAGGTCTTCGAATTCGTTGACTGCGTTGATCTCGGTGCCCATGGAAATATTGGTGACGCGTTCGAGGATCACTTCGACCACGACCGGTACGCGGAACTCTTCGGCCATCTTCTGCGCTTTGAGCAGGGCAGGGGCGATTTGCGCCGGTTCGAATACGCGGATGGCCTTGCAACCCAGGCCCTCTACCACAGCGACGTGGTCGACCCCGTAGGTGGCGGCGTCGGTCGAGTTGATGTTCTCGAAGGCCAGTTGTACACAGTAATCCATGTCGAAGCCACGCTGTGCCTGACGGATCAGGCCCAGGTAGGCGTTGTTCACCAGCACGTGGACGTACGGCAGGTTGAACTGCGCGCCAACGGCCAGCTCTTCGATCATGAACTGGAAGTCGTAGTCACCCGACAGCGCGACGACCTTGCGTTTCGGGTCGGCCTTGACCACACCCAGAGCCGCAGGGATGGTCCAGCCCAGTGGGCCGGCCTGGCCGCAGTTGATCCAGTGGCGTGGCTTGTACACGTGCAGGAACTGCGCGCCAGCGATCTGCGACAGGCCGATGGTGCTCACGTAGCAGGTGTCCTTGCCGAATACCTGGTTCATTTCTTCGTACACGCGCTGGGGCTTGACCGGCACGTTGTCGAAGTGGGTCTTGCGCTGCAGGGTGGCCTTGCGCTGCTGGCAGTCTTCCAGCCAGGCTTTGCGGCACTTGAGCTTGCCAGCGGCTTTCCACTCGCGAGCCACTTCCAGGAACGCATCAAGCGCTTTGCCTGCGTCGGACACTATCCCCAGGTCAGGGGTGAACACACGGCCGATCTGGGTCGGTTCGATGTCCACGTGTACGAACTTGCGGCCTTCGGTGTAGACGTCGACGGAACCGGTGTGGCGGTTGGCCCAGCGGTTACCGATACCGAACACCAGGTCGGATTTGAGCAGGGTGGCGTTGCCATAACGGTGCGAAGTCTGCAGGCCGACCATGCCGACCATCAGGGCGTGGTCGTCAGGGATGGTGCCCCAGCCCATCAGGGTTGGGATCACCGGCACGCCGGTGAGCTCGGCGAACTCCACCAGCTTGTCGCTGGCGTCGGCGTTGATGATGCCGCCGCCGGCGACCAGCAGCGGGCGCTCAGCGTCATTGAGCATGGCCAGGGCTTTTTCAGCCTGTACGCGAGAGGCGGATGGCTTGTGTACTGGCAGCGGCTCGTAGGCGTCGATGTCGAATTCGATTTCGGCCATCTGCACGTCGAATGGCAGGTCGATCAGTACAGGGCCAGGCCGGCCGGTGCGCATTTCATAGAAGGCCTTCTGGAAGGCGTAAGGCACTTGGCCCGGCTCCAGAACGGTAGTCGCCCATTTGGTGACCGGCTTGACGATGTTGGTGATGTCGACAGCCTGGAAGTCTTCCTTGTGCAGGCGCGCACGCGGCGCCTGGCCAGTGATGCAGAGAATCGGAATGGAGTCGGCCGAGGCGCTGTAAAGGCCGGTGACCATGTCGGTGCCGGCTGGGCCGGAGGTGCCGATGCACACACCGATGTTGCCTGGGTTGGCACGGGTGTAGCCCTCGGCCATGTGCGAGGCGCCTTCGACGTGACGAGCGAGGACGTGATCGATGCCACCCACTTTCTTCAGGGCCGAGTACAACGGGTTGATGGCAGCCCCTGGGATGCCGAACGCGGTATCTACACCTTCACGGCGCATGACCAGAACGGCTGCATCGATTGCTCTCATTTTGCTCATGATTTGTGCCTCATCGATTTTGTAATTGTATACAACTTGCTTTGTGCCAGAGTGTATTCATGGCTGGCCGCTCAGGTCAACGGATTTTCGTCGGGCAGGAGTGCTTTCCACTTAGCGCCCGTGAAAACGGCAGTTTGCGATCTCGCATACGATCGTTTCAAATTATTGTATACAAAAACATTGCTGGTTGTGTTCTATTGGTTCATCCGTTTTTCATCTGCCCTCAGGGCTTCTCACAACAATAAGAGGACCTTTCCATGAACGCTTTGAACCTGAAAATCGCTGTCAGCCTGGTCAACGCCGCGCTGGCGGCGGGCCGCAAGATCAACGCAGCGCCCCTGACCGTGGCTGTACTCGATGCCGGCGGTCATGTCTTGGCGTTGCAAAGAGAAGACGGTGCCAGCCTGATTCGCCCCGAGGTGGCCACGGGCAAAGCGTGGGGGGCGATTGCCTTGGGCAAAGGCTCGCGCCTGTTGGCGCTTGATGCACAACAGCGTCCGGCCTTCTTTGCGGCATTGAATGGGTTGGGTGAGCGGCCGGTAGTGCCAGCGCCCGGGGGCGTGCTGATTCGTGATCAGGACGGCAAAGTGCTCGGTGCGCTAGGCATCAGCGGTGATACATCGGATATCGACGAGCAATGCGCGATCAGTGCGATCGAAGAGGTGGGGCTGAAGGCGGATGCGGGGGTGGCGGCCTGAACCCAGGCTGCCTGAACTGGCTTTTTCGCGGGTAAACCTCACACACGTTAGCCACAGGCTTGAAAACTGTGGGGAGCCGGTGGGAGCGGGTTTACCCGCGAAGCGGCCTGCGCTGGCTGTCAGGCTGCTTCTGGCTCACACCCTTTGAGCACCATGCGGATGATGGTGTCGGCCGCAGCGTCATAGTCGCTATCGGCCAGCTTGGCTTTGCCGGTCACCGCCGAAATTTGCCAGTCGAAATCGGCGTAGGTCTGGGTCGCGGCCCAAATACTGAACATCAGGTGGTGGGCATCGACATGCGCGATTTGCCCACGATCGATCCAGCCCTGAATGCACTCGATATTGTGCCGCGCCTGCTCGTTCAGTTGTCCCACCTGGTTGGGCGACAGGTGCGGCGCGCCATGCATGATCTCGCTGGCAAATACCTTCGAGGCATGGGGCAGATCCCGCGAGATGCGGATCTTGGAGCGAATGTAAGCACTCAACACCTCTTTGGGGTCGCCGTCGGCGTTGAACGGCGTGGATGCCTGCATGATCGGCGCGATGATGCTTTCCAGAACCTCGCGGTAGAGGTTGTCCTTGGATTTGAAGTAGTAATACACGTTCGGCTTGGGCAGCCCCGCCTTGGCGGCGATATCGCTGGTTTTGGTGGCGGCGAAGCCCTTGTCGGCGAATTCTTCACTGGCTGCGCGCAGGATCAGCTCCTTGTTGCGCTCGCGAATGGTGCTCATGGTCAGGGATCTTCCTCGTGTCTGGCCGCCTCGAAGAGGGATCGGGCATGGTAGCACCGCGCCCGACGGGGGCTCAAGGCAGGGGCCTTGGCGCCTTAGGGCAGCGCGTAATCGCTAGCTGATCCGTCCAGGGTGCCTGGCTTGGTTTCGACTGAGGCCACAGTTGCCCGGCAGTACTCAACGATGGTTTGCATTCAGACGCTCCTGCATCCGTTCAATAACCCGCCTGGCCCTGGAAGACAAAGGCCACTCTGACCTGTAGATCAGCCAGAGCGTATCCACCACAGGGTTACCACATTCAACGACCTGCAATTTATCCTGTTGGTGGAAGGCGAGCCTGGCGAACCTTGGTAGCACGGTGAAACCCAAGCCTCGTGATACCGGCTCCAGGATCAGGCCTACCTGATTGCTAAAGCCCTTTGCCTGGATCGCTCGCATCCCTGGTGTGTCTGGATACCGTCGGCTAAGTAAGCGTGTTGCCATCCCGACTCCGTCTGGGTGGTCGACAAAGCCCAGCTCCAACAAGGTGTCGAAGCCTGCATAGGGATGTGCAGCTGGCAGTATCAGCTCCAGGGGCTCCTCGGTGAAGGTCTGGGATTTGATCCTCTCGTCTTGCGGCTTGAACGTCACAATCCCCATCTCGAAGCGATTGCTCAGTACTGCCTCCAGCACCTCTGAGTCCGGGGCAAACCTATGGCGGATAATGAGTCCAGGATGGGCTTGTTGATAATCCAGCAGCAGCGGATACAGGGCCAGCCCAATGCTGCCTGGTGTAACTAAGCTGATGTCACCCACCTCTAGTTGGTCAGCATTGAGGCGAGCATCAAGCGCGCGGCTAGCGCGTTCCACTTCTCTGAAATATTCCAGCAACGCAGTTCCAGCAGGTGTCAGCTCCACATGCCGGTGGTGGCGGATGAGCAAATTACCGTACTGATGTTCTAGGTTGCGTATGTGCTGACTCACCGCAGCTTGGGTGAGATTCAGCTGCTCAGCCGTGCGAGTGAAATTTCCACGTTCGGCAAGCACTGCGAAGGACCGGAGCCACTGCGGATTAACCATCATGAAGTCTTATCGTAACCATAACCTGATCATGGTTTTCATTATAGATGGCGATGGATAGGGTAGTGCCAACTCTTCTGGAGGTTCGCCATCATGTCCGTTTATCCACGCAACTTCTCTCACATCGGCCTGTCGGTCACCGACCTCGACGGCGCCGTCAAATTCTATACAGAGGTACTGGGGTGGTATCTGATCATGCCACCGACCACCATCACTGAAGACGAAAGTGCAATTGGTGTGATGTGCACCGACGTATTCGGTCCTGGGTGGGGCTCGTTCCGAATCGCTCACCTCTCGACGGGGGACCGTATCGGCGTCGAAATATTCGAATTCCGCAATGCCGAACGTCAAGAAAACAACTTTGAGTACTGGAAAACCGGTGTCTTTCACTTCTGCGTGCAAGATCCAGATGTCGAAGGCCTAGCCGCCAAGATCGTCGCCGCTGGCGGTAAGCAGCGGATGCCGGTTCGTGAGTATTTCCCAGGCGAGAAGCCGTATCGCATGGTCTATATGGAAGACCCATTCGGCAATATTCTGGAAATCTACAGCCACAGCTATGAACTCACTTATTCTGCAGGAGCTTATCAAGCATGACCCTGCCACCGTCCTATCGCGCGTTTACCTGGCAAGGCAGTGCGGACCCAGCGCAACTGCAGCTCACTGAATTGCCGATGCCGAAGCTACAAGCGGACGACGTGCTTATCCGCAATATCGTGATCGGGCTCAACCCCGTTGATTGGAAAGTCTTGGGTGGCAGCCTGGTCAATTGGCAGCCAGGGCACGTACCAGGTGTCGATGGTGCGGGTGTTGTGGTAGCTACCGGTGATAATGTCCCCGCGTCCTGGGTCGGGCAGCGTGTCGCTTACCATCAAAGCCTTGGTCGTCACGGTAGTTTTGCGCAATATACCCCCGTCAATGCCAGGGCATTACTTCATGTTCCCGCAGGCGTCAGTTGGGAGCAGGCTGCCAGTTTCCCCTGCCCATCACTGACCGCTTGGCTGGCTTTAGAAAAGCTGCCGTCGGCATGTCGCACATTGTTGGTGAGCGGGGCTGGTGGTTCGGTTGCCAATCATCTGATTCAACTAGCTGTGCGGCGAGGGTTGAAGGTCACCTCGCTCAGCCACCCCAGGCATTGGAAAAGGCTGGCCGATCTGGGGGTGATCGAGCGCATGGCAGGCCCTCTGACTGAGCCGTGGTCAGGGCCGGCGGTATTCGACGCGGTCATTGATACGATGAACGCTGAGCACGCGGCTAGCCTTGTCCCCGCCCTTAGAGCCAATGGCCACTTGGTCTGTGTTCAGGATCGTCTGGATGTATCGCCGTTACCACCGTTCACTCGAACGATATCGATACACGAAGTTGCTCTGGGGGCAGCCCATGCATACGGTGATGACCGCACCTGGCGAGACCTTGTCGATGCGGGCAATGAGATCCTCACCTTATTGGGGCGTGGTGAGTGGGAGCCTGACCATTTCAATGTCGTCTCCTTCGAGCATCTTGCAGACCATCTCAGCGGCCTGCAGCATCGAACTTTCAGTGGTAAAGGCCTGGTTCGCATAGTGAGTGATGAGTTGGGTGAACTTGCCGCGACAGTGAGCAGTGATTGATGCCTGAGTACTGAACCCAGTGCCGATGATTCTGGCAGTTTCCACCGCCTCAGCGCTTGAAGCGGTGGTTGTTAATCAAGAGGTAGTGCAATGAGCAGTGCGTGCGAAGCACCTGAGATCATCATTGGCGCAGATTTGGGCGGGACTAAATTGTCCCTTGTATGTGATGGGTATTCGCGACGTTTTACAACGGGCCTGAACTACACACCCGAAGATTTTGCCGCCCAGCTTTGCGCCTTCGCCGAAGAACTGAACCTGCGCCCGACTCGCCTTGGTATTGCCGTACCTGGCCTAGTCGCCTGCGATGGCCGGGTCGTGTCCTGCGACGTGTTGCCCGGCTTGACGGGGTGGCACCCAGCAACTTCGCTCAAGGCCCTTGGGTGTCAGGTAGCTGTGATCAACGATGTCAAAGCGGCTCTCTTGGAGGAGATGCACGATGCCTGCGACGATTTCACCGGTGGCGTCATCATGGCCGGCACTGCCATAGGTGCCGCATTCATTGCTCAGGGGCGGCAATTGGAAGGTGCCAATGGCTGGGCAGGCGAGCTCGGTTACCTGCCACTGTACATAGATGGGGCAGTCAAGCGACTGGATGAGATAGCCGGCGGGGGGGCGATGGCCGGTCTGCATGGCATCGACGGCGAAGCTTTTGCACGGTTGGCTAATGCAGACGATCCTTCTGTAATGTTGACGGTTAAGGCTGGAGGCCAGGCGCTGGGTCTTGGAATCGCGAGCGTGATAAACATGCTCAACCCCTCGCGCCTGGCAGTCGGTGGGGGAGCGGTCAAGCTCAAGGGCTACTGGAAGGCGGCTTTGCTGACAGCCCAGGCTCATACTATTGCCCCACTATGGGACGCTTGCACGGTGACGCCAGTAGCGTCCGGTGATTTAGTCGTGGCGCGCGGCGCGGTGCGGGCCGCTCAACGGTAAGCGGCCTGGGCTGGTTGGCGGTGGCCTGGGTGGGCCGTGCTCTGCATTGGATGTGCATCTGGGCAAGGTGCTTCAGTCTCCCGACCGCTGCGCTGTGGCGCGCAGCAAGGGATGCGGTAGCCCTTGCTGTGGGACATGAACTGTTTTGCCCACAGCAGGTCCTTATGAAGTCTTTGTCTCGCGAGTACGGTTCTTGTGAGCGCTGGGTGAGCCGGGTGCTTCAAGCGAGTAGGATGCGCGCTTTTACCGAGGATTGGATGTTATGGCTGGCAGCAGCTTTTTTGCTTTATTGGATGATATCGCGGCGCTGTTGGACGACATCTCGTTGATGAGCAAGGTCGCGGCGAAGAAGTCTGCCAGCGTGCTCAGTGATGACCTGGCTGTGAATGCCGAGCAAGTGACAGGCATGAAGGCAGACCGTGAACTCCCTGTCGTTTGGGCAGTGTTCAAAGGGTCGCTCAGGAACAAGGCGATTCTGGTGCCTTGTGCCCTTGTGCTCAGTGCAGTACTACCAGCAGCGGTCAAATGGCTATTGATGGCAGGCGGCATTTACCTATGCTACGAAGGCTACGAAGCGATCAAGGACAAGTTTTCACGCAAGGGGCACGGTTCGTCGGAACAGGGTAAGCAGGCCACGCCCAAAAGCCCCGAGGCGCTGGCTGACTACGAAAAACGCAAGATCAAAGGCGCCATCAAGACTGACTTCATCTTGAGTGCCGAGATCATCGTCATAACGCTCAATGTCGTTGCGCAGGCCCCTTTGTATCAGCAGATTCTGACCCTTGTGCTAATTGCGGTAATCATGACCGTGGGCGTGTATGGCCTGGTTGCGGGCATTGTTCGCCTGGATGACGCCGGCTTCGCACTGTCGAAATCCAAGGCTCGGGGTGGATGGGGCAGGGCAGTCAGAAAGTTCGGCCAGGTATTGGTAGCGGCTGCGCCATTTTTGATGAAGGCGCTTTCCTGGATCGGTACGGTAGCGATGTTTCTGGTCGGCGGCACCTTCGTGGCTGAAGGCATACTGCCGCTCGAACACGCCGTTGAGGGTGTGGTAGCAGCGAGTGCAGGTTGGGGGCCAGTGGTGAAATACGCGTTGTTTGGTGTGATTGGGGCAGTGGCTGGCTTTGTAGCGGCGGTGGTGGTCAGCGGGTTTTCCTGGGTTCGCCGAAGCTCTGCAACTTAGGCCCGCCTTGAGCCGCGATTGCGACGCTGCACGGCGTATCAGGCGCCTCGAGAAGGAAGCCCGCAGCAGATTATGGCTATGAAAGCGCCGCCAAACGGCGGCGCTGTCATATTCAGCAGAATTAGAAGTGCACTTTGACCAGGAAGCTCATGGTGTTCTGATCGGTAGTGAAGCCATCGCTGTCCTTGATACCGTACTTGTTCTTCCAGTAGTCGTATTCGACGCCCACGTACAGTTGTTTCTCGCCCAGGTGCAAAGCCTTGCCCAGGTCGTACTTGATCTGCGGGTTGAAGTGCAGGTTGGCATGGTAGGTGCCGCGACGGTTCTCGTCGTTGTCCACCACCCAGTCCATGAAACCATCGATCAATACATCGGAGTCGCCCACAGGAATGGTGTAGGACCATACCGGGGTGATCTGCCAGACATTGTCACCGGCGCGGCTACCGTCGGTAGTGCGGTTGTAGAAGTTTAGCTGGAAGTAGTCGAAGCCTGGGATGGCCAGGTCGAAGCCCGGGCCGATCAGGTAAGACTCGGTGTCACCTTCACCGAACTCGTAGGTCATGGCCAGCAGCACATCCTTGACCGGGCCGAACTCCAGCTTCTGGTCGAAGATCTTGTTGAACGACAGGCGCGGGCTGAATTCACCGTAGTACGTGTTGGGGCCGTTGTTGGCGTCTTTTTTACCCTGATAGAAGATTTTGTCGACGAAGAAGAAGTTGTCGCCGTACTTCCAGCCATCAGCATGTTCGAAGGTGAAGGTTTGCTGAGTCTCCGGGTTGACCTTGAAGTTCTTGCCCCACAGGTAGGTCAGGCTGTTGTTCTGCCACTGCAGCAGGTCGCCGGCAAAAGAAGTGCCGCAGGCCAGCAGGCCGCCCGCGAGAATCAGGCTATTGATGGTACGCATTGCGAGTGTCGCTCCCTTGATTGGTTATTGTCAGCGCTCGAGAGGCGCTTTTTGTCTTTTGAGTCAGCTTTTTTCGATTGGCCACACTTGATTGGCAAGAGCTGCGCCAACTTTTCGGGGTTAGCCGCTGTCTTCCTGCTCGACTCGTTCTGAACGGATGAAAATGGGTATTTCAGGCTGGCAACACGTCGGCCAACCGCCCGAATTCATTGACTGAGCGGTCAGTAAACGCAGGCAGAATCCATCCTGCCTCAATCGAGGGGGCGCGCAGATTACTGGCTTGCGCGCCGCGTCTCAAGTGCTCCGTCCTGGCGCACTGTGATTCAAACCTGGGCGTTCGATCAGGTTTTCAGAAATGTACCTTGATCAGCGCGCTGGCAACACTCTGGTTGCTCTGTAGGTTGCCGCGGCTGTCGATGCCGTACTTGTCTTTCCAGTAGCTGTATTCGAAGCCCACATACAGCTGTTTGGCCCCCAGGTTCAGGGCCTTGCCGAGGTCGTACTTGACCTGTGGGTTAAAGTGCAGGTTGGCGTGGTAGGTGCCGCGTTTGTTCTGGTCGTTGTCCGGCACCCAGTCCATGTAGCCGTCGATCAGCACGTCGGATTTGCCTACGGGGATGGTGTACGACCAGCCAGGGGTTATCTGCCAGACATTGTCGCCCGGGCGGCTGCCTTCGGTGTTGCGCACGTAGAAGTTCAGGGTGAAGTAGTTAAAGCCGGGGATGTCCAGGTCGAAGCCGGGGCCGATCAGGTAGGCCTCGTTGTCGCCTTCACCTCGCTCGTAAGTCATGGCCAGCAAGACGTCCTTGACCGGGCCGAAGGCTAGTTTCTGGTCGAGGATCTTGCCCAATGACAGGCGCGGGCTGAATTCACCGTAATAGGTGGTCACGCCTTTGCCAGGGTCGGCTTTGCCGTTGTAGAAGATCTTGTCGACAAACAGGAAGGTGTCGCCGTACTTCCACTTGTTAGCGTGTTCGAAGGTGATGGTCTGCTGGATATCAGGGTTGACCTTGAAGTCCTTGCCGTACAAGTAGGTCAGGCTTTCGCCATGCCACAACAACCATTGGCCTGCGTGGGCGGGGAGGGCGGCCAGCAAGCTGCTACCCAGTAGCAGGGACGAGGTGATGCGCTTCATGTTGTGATTCCCGGACTTATTGTTTTTGTTAGCGGTTTTTTTGGCGCACGGGCGCCCCGAGCGGCCCATTCCGGCGGGCCGACGGTGAAGCGGTTACTGCCCAAATGGAGCATGGGGCGGCAGATGCCGCCGCCCCAGTTGGCTCAATGTTGGTGGCAGGCGTCGTTATGCACCGCGCGCTCGGCACCACCCAGGATGTTGAACAGCACGTTCAGTACCAGCGCACTGACCGTGGCCATGGCGATACCGCTGTGGGTGATCGGTTCCATCCACTGCGGCATCTGGGCGAAGAACTCTGGCTTGACCACTGGGATCAACCCAAAGCCGATGCTCACCGCCACCAGCAACTGGTTGCGACGGTCGCCGATGTCGGCTTCCTGCAGGATCTTGATACCAGTGGCGGTGACCATGCCGAACATGGCGATGGACGCGCCGCCCAGCACCGCAGGCGGGATCGAGGCGATCAGGTAGGCGGCCTTGGGTAGCAGGCTGAGCACGATCAGCAGGGCGCCTGCCATGACCGTGACATACCGGCAGCGCACACCCGTCATTTGCACCAGGCCGATGTTCTGGGCGAACGAAGAATGGGTGAAGGTGTTGAAGAAACCGGCGATGAACGACGCGCCAGCATCGCACAACAGCCCACGGCGCAGCATTGCTGGGGTTACTTCGCGATCGGTCACCTTGCCCAGGGCCAGGAACATGCCCGTGGACTCGACGAAGATGATCACCACCACCAGACACATCGACAGGATCGGTGCCAAGCTGAAGGTCGGCATGCCGAAGTGCAGTGGCGTCACCACTTGCAGCCACGGCGTAGTGCTCAGGCCCGACAGGTCGACCATGCCGATGGATCCTGCCAGGATGTAGCCCAGGCCCATTCCCACCAGCACCGAAACGTTGACCCAGAAGCCGCGCATGAAGCGGTTGATCAACAAAATGACCGCCAGCACCAGGCCGGCAACCAGCAAGTAGATCGGCGAGCCGAACGTCGACGCGCTCTGGCCGCCACCGGCCCAGTTGACCGCCACGGGAAACAGCGACAAGCCAATGGAGGTGATCACCGTACCGGTGACCAGCGGCGGGAAGAAACGTACTACCTTTGACATGAAGGGTGCGATCAGCATGCCGAAGAACCCGGCAGCGATGGTCGCGCCGAAGATCCCTTGCAGGCCTACACCCGGCATCCCGGCCATGGCCACCATGCTGCCAACGGCGGCGAAGCTGGCGCCCATCATCACCGGCATGCGGATGCCGACCGGACCGATACCGAACGACTGGATGATGGTAGCGACACCGGCGACCAGCAGATCGGCGTTGATCAGGAAAGCGACTTCTTCACGGGACAAGCCAGCGGCCTGGCCGATGATCAGCGGTACGGCAATCGCACCCCCGTACATCAGAAGCACGTGTTGCAGGCCAACCAGAATCAATTGGAACAGGGGCAGGGGCTGTCGCGGCGGCGCAACGGGAATGTACGCCTTGCGTGACTCGGACATGCAGCACCTCGAGTTTTGTTTTTATTCTCGGATCCAAGCGTCAGTCGCAGGCGCCAGGCCCCATGTAAGCGGCCAGGGTTCGCGCGTGCAGTCGAGCGCTCGATGCTTGCTTGTTGCGTATGACGTGAAACCAAGGCCGGCGTTGCCGGCCTCTTCGCGGGTGCGTCCGCTCTGTGGAGCGGAGCGGTGCCCGATGGATCAGTTGACTTGCGCGCCCTTGGCGATCCAGTCACCGACGAGCTTGCGCTCTTCGGCCGTCATCTGGGTGATGTTGCCCAGCGGCATGATCTGGCTTGCGACTGCTTGCGCTTGAATGCGCGCGGCCTGGGCCTGGATCTGCTGCGGGGTGTCGAACATCACGCCGGCAGGTGCTGCGCTGAACAACGGGCTGGTCGGTTTCGACGAGTGGCACACGCTGCAGCGTTCCTGGATGACTTTATGGATCTTGTCAAAGTCGCCACCGGCTGCCTGGGCGCTCGCCTGGGCGGGTGCCTCGGCAGGCGCGGCAGGCGCTTGGGCGGCCTTGGCAGCTTCCTCGGCACGCAGCTCGGCGGCGGTCTTGCCACCGACGGCGGTCGCTGGTAATGGCTGATACTCGATCTTCGCCGCTGCCTGTTCAGGGCTCACCGCCATCGGCTTGGGACCGGTGACGTAGGCAAGGCAGATCATCGCCAATGCACCCACGGGCAGGGTCCAGGCGTACTTGTTGCTGTCATGGCGGGTGTTGAAGTAGTGGCGGATCAGAACCGCGGCTACTGCAATACCCGCCAGGATCAGCCAGTTGTACTGGCTACCGTAGGTGCTCGGGAAGTGGTTGCTGATCATGATGAACAGCACCGGCAAGGTGAAATAGTTGTTGTGGCGCGAGCGCAACAGGCCCTTGGCCGGCAGAACCGGGTCAGGCGTCTGGTTGTTTTCGATCGCCGCTACCAGCTGGCGCTGGGCCGGCATGATGATGCGGAATACGTTGCCGACCATGATGGTGCCGATGATCGCACCGGTATGCAGGTAGGCGCCACGACCGCTGAACACCAGGCTGAAGCCCCAGCAGGCGGCAATGATCAGCACGAACAGCACGGCACCGAGCAGGGCAGGCTTTTTACCCAGCGGCGAATCGCAAAGGAAGTCGTAGATGAACCAACCGGCCACCAGCGAACCGATACCGATCGCCACGCCTTCGGCACCACTGAGGGTGCTGCCAGGGGCCAGCAGGTACAGGGTCGGGTTCCAGTAGAACACTACGCACAGCAGGGCGATACCGGACATCCAGGTGAAATAGGCTTCCCATTTGAACCAGTGCAGGTTCTCGGGCATTTTCGGGGGCGCGAGCTTGTATTTCTCCAGGTGGTAGATACCACCGCCGTGAATCGCCCAGAGATCACCCGACAACCCATCGCGCGGGTTGCTTCGGTTCAGGTGGTTCTCAAGCCAGACGAAGTAGAACGATGCACCGATCCAGGCGACACCGGTGATCATGTGAACCCAGCGAATGCTCAGGTTCAGCCATTCGTGAAGGTGTGCTTCCACAGTATGTACCTCTGCCGATCACCGTGAAGGATGATCGACCTTTTCTTATTGGTGGGGATTGAGGATCAGCATCTGTTCCTCGGTGAAGTAATGCTCATCGCAGTTGTTGCCAGAACCGCTGCGATCAACCACCAGGAAATCATCCCGCTTTTCGATCGTCAGCACCGGGTGGTGCCAGACGCCGCGATGGTAATTAACGCCCTGCCTGCCATTACTACGGAAGGCACGGACCAAGCCTGATACAGGTGCATCGCCAACGGGCGCGACCACGATCAGAAAGGGGTTGCCGAGCAGCGGGATGAAAGCCTGGCTGCCCAGCGGATGGCGTTCCAGCATGCGCACGGTCAGCGGCATGTCCAGCGCGTCGGCGCGGAAGATGCTGATGATCGCCTTGTCTTCAGGCTCGGCGGTCTCGACCGTGGCGAGCTTGTGAAAACGCATGGTCGAGCCGTTGTTGATCATGAAGTGGTCGCTGCCATCGGTTTCGATCACGTCACCGAAAGGGGCGAATGCTTCTTTGCTCAGGGGCTCGATCATCAGGGTGCGCATGGGTTATCTCTTCTCTTGTGCGTTGTTCTAAATGGGGTTCGGCTGCGGTTTACAGTTGCAGCAGGCGGAACAGTGCAATCAGGTTTATCTGCGCCAGGGCTTCCTTGAATTCGGCCTCGGCATCGTTGTGAATGCGCTTTTCGAAAGAGGCGAGGATCTGATGCCGGTTGCTGCCTTTGACCGCCATGATGAACGGGAACTGGAACTTGGCTTTGTAGGCGTCATTGAGTTCGGTGAAACGGGCGAATTCTTCAGGGGTGCATTGGTGGATGCCCGCGCCCGCCTGCTCATTGGTGCTCGACTCGGTCAATTGGCCTTGCACGGCGGCTTTACCGGCCAGGTCCGGGTGAGCGTTGATCAGCGCCAGTTGGTCAGCGTGGTTGGCGCTCAGCAGGATATCGCTCATGCGCTGGTGCAGTACCTCGATCTCGTCCAGCTCACGCAGTTGGCCCAGGTCGTAAGCCTTTTCGGCAACCCACGGCGAGTGCTCGTAGATGTCGGCGAATGCCTTGACGAAGGCATCACGGTCCAGGGTGGAAGGCTTGAGTGTGTTGAAAGCGGTCATCAGGCGTTCTCTTTCTTGTACGGGTGGGTGGCGTGCCAGTGGCGAGCGATGTCCACACGACGGGCGAACCAAACCTGGTCATGGCTTTTGGCGTAATCGACGAAGCGCTTGAGCGCAGCCAGGCGCGCCGGGCGGCCGACCAGGCGGCAGTGCAGGCCGATGGATAACATTTTCGGGGCCTCGGCACCCTCGGCGTAAAGCACGTCGAAAGCGTCCTTGAGGTACTGGTAGAACTGCTCGCCGCAGTTGAAGCCCTGGACCTGGGTGAAGCGCATGTCGTTGGTGTCCAGGGTGTAAGGGATCACCAGGTGCGGTTTGCCGGTAGGGTTGTTCGGCTCCCAGTAGGGCAGGTCGTCGTCATAGGTGTCGCTGTCATACAGAAAACCACCTTCTTCCATCACCAGGCGGCGGGTATTCGGCCCGGTGCGGCCGGTGTACCAGCCCAGTGGGCGCTCGCCCGTGAGTTCGGTGAGAATGCGGATGGCTTCGAGCATGTGCTCGCGCTCCTGCGCTTCGTCCATGTACTGGTAGTCAATCCAGCGGTAGCCGTGGCTGCAGATCTCGTGGCCGGCTTCGACCATGGCGCGGATCACGTCGGGGTGGCGCTGGGCGGCCATGGCCACGGCGAAGATGGTCAGCGGTACGCCGCTGTCCTTGAACAGCTTGAGCAGGCGCCATACCCCAGCGCGGCTGCCATACTCGTACAGCGACTCCATGCTCATGTTGCGCGCGCCCTGCAGCGGCTGGGCGGCGACCATTTCGGAAAGGAAGGCTTCGGACTCTTTGTCGCCGTGCAATATGTTGCGTTCACCGCCTTCTTCATAGTTCAGAACGAAAGACAGCGCGATGCGAGCGTTGCCCGGCCAGTGCGGGTGAGGGGGAGTGTTGCCGTAACCGATCAGGTCGCGAGGATAGTCAGCGCTCACTGCAGTCTTCCTTCTTGTGTGTTGGTGCGGGGTGGGCGAGCCGCGTCGGGATGTCGCACCACCAGATGGGCTGATTGTATACAACTTCTGAAATCATTTGTAAGCCTGTTTTTCCGCATTTCTCCCCTTTTGTCGCTTGAGGCTGGGTTACAAATAGGCCTGCAAGAAACCTGCCTAATTGGTCAATAATTGATCCGAGACGCTGCACGGCGTCTATATCTGGGTCTAGCCGCTGGTTTGCCGGCGGCGCAGCCAAGGGATTCAAAAAATTGTGTACAATCTCACGCTGAAATGTCTTAATGGCGTCATTCCCGCACATCGCAAGCCCTGAATTGGGGCGTCAGCTGTGTATTTTTTGCCCATAGATTGAACAAGAGGCGACAAGCAGATGGGACGTTTGACCACTCACGTACTGGATGCCGCGCATGGCTGCCCAGGCAGCTCGATCAAGGTCGAGCTGTACCGCGTCGAAGGCCAGCAGCTGGAGCTGGTGAATACTGCGTTGACCAATAGCGATGGCCGCGTCGACTCGCCGTTGCTGCAAGGTGATGACTACCGCACAGGGGTATATCAGTTGCAGTTCAGCGCAGGTGATTACTACCGCGCCCGCGGCGTGCAACTGCCGGCCCAGGCGTTTCTGGATGTTGTAGTGCTGCGTTTTGGCATCGACGAGCAGCAAGAGCACTACCACGTGCCATTGCTGATCTCGCCTTACAGCTATTCGACCTATCGTGGAAGCTAGTTGGTCGCTAGAAGAATCTTCGTAGGTCCTTTAGCCCGCTCTCACACTGGCGGGCTTTTTTTCGTCCAGGGATCGGTGCCATCGCGAATTCCCTTTCGCCTGACGTGCAGTGACATATCCGTCTTCATCAATACGCGTTCATCAACGCTCGCACCTAAGCCTCCTCCCAGATTGAAAAGGTACCGACCACCCGCGTTGGTCCTTGCCCTTTGATCCATTCCTGGCTAGCGAGCACAAGGGCTGAAGTGTTGGAAATACTTCCGCTTTCAGTGCGTAGTGCAATCCTGACCTAAACACCTGTGTGATCGCGACTCAAGGAACCTGGCACGCCAGGTGGTTGTTCACGGCGCCATAACCCAGCTGCAGCTGGCAGCTGACCAAATATCAGTCGTTGGGTCGGGTCGCTGTAAATGTGCTGAAAACAACAAAAGGCGCCGAAGCGCCTTTCGCTGATGCAGCTGTGGTCAGAGAAACACAAACTTGGCAATGAAGATCGCGCACAACACCCACAGGCTGGCCGAAATTTCCTTGTACTTGCCGGTCCCCGCTTTCAACGCCACATAGCTGATGAAGCCCAAAGCAATGCCATCGGCGACCGAGAAGGTCAGCGGCATCATGATCACCGTGACGATCGCCGGAATGCTGTCGGTGGCTTCGTCCCAATGGATGTGTGCCATGCTGCCCATCATCAGCATCGCCACATAGATCAGTGCGCCGGCAGTGGCATAGGCGGGAATCATGCCCGCCAGGGGGGCGAAGAACATCGCGGCGATGAACAGGATGCCGACGACCACGGCGGTGAGGCCAGTGCGACCACCTGCCGCGACCCCTGCGGCACTTTCCACATAGCTGGTGACCGGTGGCACACCCACCACAGCACCGAACACGCTTGAAGCACTGTCAGCCTTCAACGCCTTCGACAGGTTCTCGATGCGCCCGTCCGGCGCCACCAGGTTGGCCCGCTGGGCCACGCCCATCAACGTGCCGGCGGTGTCGAACATGTGCACGAACAGAAACGCCAGCACCACGCTGATCATGCTGACGTTGAACACACCGGCTACGTCCATGGCCATCCAGGTGGGTGCAAGGCTTGGTGGCATCGACATCACACCGTTGAACTTGACCAGGCCCAGCCCCCAGCCGGCCAGGGTGACACCGATGATGCTGATCAGGATCGCGCCGAATACACGCTTGTAGCTGAGAATGGCTATAAGCAGGAAGCACACCGCCGCCAGCAGTGGCCCAGGCTCGTGCAGCGACCCCAGCTTGATCAAAGTGGCTGGGCTGTCGACGATGATGCCGGCGGTCTTCAGGCCGATCAGCCCGAGAAACAATCCGACGCCGGCCCCCATGGCATGGCGCAGGCTGACCGGAATGCTGTTGAGCAACCATTCACGCACTTTCGACAAGGTCAGGAACATGAACAGCACACCCGAGACGAACACCGCCCCCAGCGCTGTTTCCCAGTTGTAGCCCATGGTGCCGACCACGGTATAGGTGAAGAAAGCATTGAGCCCCATGCCCGGCGCCAGGCCGACCGGCCAGTTGGCATACAGGCCCATCAGCAGGCAGCCCAGGGCTGCGGCGATGCAGGTGGCCACGAAGGCTGCACCATGGTCGATGCCAGCGTCGGCCATGATGTTTGGGTTGACGAAGATGATATACGCCATGGTGATGAAGGTGGTCACCCCGGCGATCATTTCGGTTTTGACGGTGCTGCCATGTTGCTTGAGTTTGAAAATCCGTTCCAGCCAACTCGTTTCGAGTGGTGGCGCGAGATCCAGCGTAGGTGCTTCGGATTTGCGGCTTTCCACAGCGGTACTCCTCAAGTCTTTCTTGTTGTTGTGGGAGCCGGTCCTGAGCAATGCACTTGGTGGCTCCTCGAGGGAAGGCAGACGTCTGACGCGCTTAGTTGACTTACGGGTCAAGAAGTTGCTCGATGGATTATGCTTTTGTGTACAAAGAATGCAAATAATGTTTTATCTTTTGTGCGCGCAATGCGGCGTATAACGGCTATATGGCTTAAACGCCCCTGCTCAATCGCCTCAGCCTGTGTACAATGGCGTCATACTTTCTCTTCGTGCTTCGAGAGCCCATGAACGAACAGCTGCAACCTCTGAAAAAACCTGCGCGTACTGGCAAGGCCGGCCGCAGTGGTACCCAGGATGACATCGTCTACGCGCACATTTTCGAGGCGATCCTCGAGCAGCGATTGGCGCCGGGCACCAAGTTGAGCGAGGAAGCGCTGGGTGAGATCTTCGGCGTCAGCCGCACCATCATTCGCCGCGCCTTGTCGCGCCTAGCCCATGAAAGTGTCGTACTGTTACGGCCGAACCGCGGCGCGGTGGTGGCCAGCCCAACGGTCGAAGAGGCGCGTCAGGTATTTTTCTCCCGCCGCATGGTGGAGCGCGCCATCACCGAGCTGGCGGTGCAGCATGCTACCGTGGAGCAGCTCAACGAACTGCGCCAGATGGTGCGTGAGGAGCGTGACAGCTTCTCTCGTGGCGACCGTGGAGCCGGTATTCGTCTGTCTGGCGAATTTCACCTGAAACTGGCTGAGGCCGCAGGCAACGCCCCACTGGTCAGCTTTCAGCGCAGCCTGGTTTCGCAAACCTCGCTGATCATCGCCCAGTATGAAAGCGGCACTCGCTCGCATTGCTCCTATGACGAGCACATGCAGTTGATCGACGCCATCGAGGCGCGCGATGCCGAGCAGGCCGTGAGCCTGATGATGCACCACATGGATCATATCGATAGCAAGCTGAACCTGGACGACGAAAGCGCCTCGGACGATCTGCACGCCGTGTTCTCGCACTTGCTCAAAAAGCCCAAGGTTTCCGTCAAGGGTTGATCGTTCGGCCCACGTGATGGCTGTGTGGGAGTGCCCCCACAGCCATCGACGCTTCGCCGCTTATTTCCGAAAAGCCATATTACCCCACCTTACGCAGGTGCCTTAGCGCTGATGCACGCAGCGCCCTGCCGCGTAAGTTTCGCGCACGGTACGGTCGTCGCCCAAAGTAGTCAGCACGAAAAGGGTTTCTTCGATGCTGACAGACTGCTGAATGCGGTAGTCCAGCAGCGGTGTGGCCTTGTAGTCGAGCACCACGAAGTCGGCATCGTTGCCTGGGCGCAGGCTGCCGATGCGGTCATCCAGGCGCAATGCACGGGCGCCGCCAAGGGTTGCCAGGTACAGCGACTTGTAAGGGTGCAGACGCGCGCCTTGCAGTTGCATCACTTTGTAGGCTTCGTTCAGGGTGTTGAGCAGCGAGAAGCTGGTACCGGCGCCAACGTCGGTGCCCAAACCCACGTTGACCTTGAAGCGCTCAGCCTGGGGCAGGTTGAAAAGGCCACTGCCCAGGAACAGGTTGGAAGTGGGGCAGAACGCCACGGCCGAACCGGTTTCGGCCAGGCGTTGGCATTCACTGTCGCACAGGTGCACGCCGTGGGCGAACACCGAGCGCTCGCTGAGCAGCTCGAAGTGGTCATAGACGTCCAGGTAACCCTTCTGCTCCGGGAACAGCTCCTTCACCCAATCGATTTCCTTGAGGTTTTCCGACAGGTGGGTGTGCATGTACAACCCGGGGTGCTCCTTGAGCAATTGGCCGGCCAGGGCCAGTTGCTGCGGTGTGCTGGTTGGAGCGAAGCGCGGGGTCACCGCGTAATGCAGGCGGCCCTTGCCATGCCAGCGTTCGATGAGCTGCTTGCTTTCGGTATAGCTGGACTCGGCAGTGTCGGTGAGGTAGTCCGGGGCGTTGCGGTCCATCATCACTTTGCCGGCGATCATGCGCAGGTCGAGGCGCTCGGCTTCCTCGAACAGGGCGTTGACCGATTGCGGGTGCACGCTGCCGAACACCAGGGCAGTGGTGGTGCCGTTGCGCAGCAACTCCTTGAGGAAAATCTTCGCGACCTTGTCGGCGTGATCCTTGTCGGCGAACTGCTTCTCGCATGGGAAGGTGTAGGTGTTGAGCCAGTCCAGCAGCTGTTCGCCGTAGGAGCCGATCATGCCAGTCTGCGGGAAATGGATGTGGGTATCGATGAAGCCCGGGGTGATCAGTGCGTCCTGGTAATGCATCACTTCGATGTCGGCCGCCAGGCTCGGCAGCAGCTCGCTGGCATGGCCGACAGCGCTGATGCGGCCGTCGTCGATCACCAGCAGGCCGTCCTCGAAGTATTCATGGGAAGCGTCCAGGCCTACCTCGGCCGGGTCGGCGATGCTGTGCAGGATGGCGGCACGGTAGGCTTTGCGGGTAGCGGTCATATCACACTCGTCAAATGGCTTGGCTGCGCCGGGAGGGGGGCAGCAACTGGGCAATGGGGCCGGCATTGGCGGCAGCGTCATGCTGGCCAAAGCAAGCGTTGTAGGTGGCAATGATTTCGCCGGCGATGGACACGGCAATTTCGATCGGCAGTTTGCCCTTGACTTCAGGCAAGCCCATCGGGCAACGCATACGCGCCAGCAGAGCATCGTCATAGCCGCGTTCGCGCAGGCGATGCTCGAATTTGACCCGCTTGGTTTTCGAGCCGATCAAGCCAAACCAGGTGAAATCGTTGCGCTTGAGAATGGCGGCGGTCAGTTCCAGGTCGAGCTGGTGGTTGTGGGTCATGACGATGCAGTAGCTGCCTGGTGGCAGATCTGCAACCTCGTCGACCGGTTCGTCACTGACGATCTTGCTCACCCCGTTGGGGATGAACTCGGGGAATTCCTGCTCACGCGAGTCGATCCAGCGCACTCGGCAGGGCAGCGCGGCGAGCAAGGGTACCAGAGCACGGCCGACATGGCCCGCGCCGAAAACGGCGATCTGCGCTTGCACCGCCGCCATGGGTTCGAACAGCAGCACAGTGGCACCACCGCAGCACTGGCCAAGGCTGGCGCCGAGGCTGAAGCGCTCGAGGTGCGGTGTGCTGCGGTGCTCTTCGAGCATCTGGCGGGCGATGTGCAGCGCCTTGTATTCCAGGTGGCCACCGCCGATGGTGTCATACAGGGCTGTGGCGCTGACGACCATTTTCGAACCTGCGTTGCGCGGGGTCGAGCCGCGTTCCTCGATGATAGTCACCAGCACGCAGGCTTCACCACGGGCCTGATGGTCGGCGAGGGCGTTGATCCAATGGTGCATGATCCATAACCTCTTGAAGGGGCTATCCAGTCCACAGTGGGGGCAGGTTTGCCCGCGAATGCGAGGGAGTCGCACCGCCGTCTTGGCCGGTGCCCCCACTGTGATCCTCGCTGTCAGTGAGTCACGGTTTCCAGTTCTTGCTCGGCGGATGGTTGCTGAGCCACCGCTTTGCGCATCTGCTCACAGCCCCACAACACCCGCTCCGGCGTGGCCGGCGCGTCGATATTGGGTTGCACACGGTAGTCGGCGATGCTTGCCACCGCGTCCTTGAGCGCGCACCAGGCGGCAATGCCGAGCATGAACGGTGGCTCGCCGACGGCTTTGGAGTGGAACACGGTGTCTTCCGGGTTCTTGCGGTTCTCCACCAGCTTCACCCGCAGGTCCAGCGGCATGTCGGCCACAGCCGGAATCTTGTAGCTGGCAGGGCCGTTGGTCATCAGCTTGCCTTTGGCGTTCCACACCAGCTCTTCGGTAGTCAGCCAGCCCATGCCCTGAATGAACCCGCCCTCGACCTGACCAATATCGATGGCCGGGTTCAGCGAATCGCCCACGTCATGCAGGATGTCGGCGCGCAGCATCTTATATTCGCCGGTCAGGGTGTCGACGATCACTTCCACACAGGCAGCGCCGAAGGCGAAGTAGTAGAAGGGGCGGCCGCGTGCCTGGCTGCGGTCGTAGTAGATTTTCGGCGTGCGGTAGAAACCGGTGCTCGACAGCGATACCTGGGCGAAGTACGCCTGTTGCACCAACTGTTCGAAACTGACGATCTGGTCACGCACCCGCACATGGCCGTTGCGAAACTCGACGTCTTCCTCGGTCACCTGATAGTGCCGTGCGGCGAACTCGGTCAGGCGCTGCTTGAGGATCTGTGCGGCGTTCTGGGCAGCCTTGCCGTTCAGGTCGGCACCGCTGGAAGCCGCAGTCGGCGAGGTATTGGGAACCTTGTCGGTATTGGTGGCGGTGATCTGGATACGGCTGAAATCAACTTGGAACACCTGCGCCACTACCTGCGCCACCTTGGTGTTGAGCCCTTGGCCCATCTCGGTGCCGCCATGGTTCAGGTGGATGCTGCCGTCGGTGTAGATGTGAATCAGCGCACCGGCCTGGTTCAGGAACGTGGCAGTGAACGAGATGCCGAACTTGACTGGCGTCAGCGCCAGGCCCTTTTTCAGAACCGGGCTATTCGCGTTGAAGCGGCGGATCGATTCGCGACGCTCAGCGTAGTCGCTGCTGGCTTCGAGCTCGGCCGTCATTTCTTCGAGCATGTTGTGCTCGACCGTCTGGTAGTAGTGGGTGACGTTGCGTTCGGTCTTGCCGTAATAGTTGGCCTTGCGCACCGCCAGCGGGTCGCGGCCCAGATGGCGGGCGATGTGGTCCATCACTTGCTCGATGGCGACCATACCCTGAGGGCCGCCAAAGCCACGGTAGGCGGTATTGGAGGCGGTGTTGGTCTTGCAGCGGTGGCCGTGCACGGTCGCATCGCCCAGGTAGTAGGCGTTGTCGGAGTGGAACATGGCACGGTCGACGATCGAGCCGGACAGGTCTGGCGAGTAGCCGCAGTTGCCGGCCAGGTCTAGATTGATGCCATGCAGGCGGCCGTCGTCGTCGAAGCCGACGTCGTACTCCACGTAGAATGGGTGGCGCTTGCCGGTCATGGTCATGTCTTCGACCCTTGGCAGGCGCATCTTGGTTGGCTGGCCGGTCAGGCGCGCAATCACCGCGCACAGGCAGGCCGGGCTTGCTGCCTGGGTTTCCTTGCCGCCAAATCCGCCACCCATGCGGCGCATGTCCAGCACCACTTTGTTCATGGGGACGTCGAGCACTTCGGCGACCAGCTTCTGCACTTCCGTTGGGTTCTGCGTGGAGCAGTAGACGATCATGCCGCCGTCCTCGGTAGGCATCACCGAGGAGATCTGAGTTTCCAGGTAGAAGTGCTCTTGGCCGCCGATGTGCAGCGTGCCTTGCAGGCGGTGCGGGGCGCTCGCCAGGGCTGCGGCAGCATCGCCGCGCTGGTGAGTGTGGCTGTCGAGCACGAAATGCTTCTTGCGCAGCGCCTCGACCACGTCCAGTACCGGCTCCAGGTCTTCGTACTCGACAATGGCGGCCATAGCGGCACGCCGTGCAGTGTCCAGGTCACGGGCCGCCACGGCCAGCACCGGCTGGCCGAAGAACTCGACTTTATCGATGGCCAGCAGCGGGTCGCCAGCGACCACCGGGCCGATGTCCTTGAGGCCCGGAATATCCTCATGGGTAATGGCGATTCGCACGCCCTCGAAGGCATAGCACGGGCTGGTATCGATGCGCAGGATACGCGCATGGGCGCGGTCAGCGGTGCGAGCGTATACGTGCAACTGGTTCGGGAATTCCAGGCGGTCATCGATGTAAATCGCTTCGCCAGACACATGCTTGTCGGCACTGTCGTGCTTGATGCTGCGCCCGACCCCGCTGGTCAGGTCCTGGCGGAACAGTTCGGCCATCTCGGCCTGGCTCTTGGCAACGTGATGGTTAGACATAATCGGTCACCCGTGTTTCGATGTAAGGCGTTTGCTGTTCGATGAAATATTTGCGCAGCAGGTTTTGCGCGGTGAGCAGGCGGTATTCCTTGCTGGCGCGGAAGTCGCTGAGCGGGGTGAAGTCTTCGGCCAGAGCCATGCAGGCGCGCTCGATGCTGGCCTGGTTCCAGGGCTTACCGCGCAAGGCTGCTTCGCAAGCGCGGGCGCGTTTGGGGATGGCCGCCATGCCGCCGAAGGCGATGCGCACGCCGCTGACTACGCCATCTTCGATGCTCAAATTGAAGGCTGCGCAGACTGCGGAGATGTCGTCGTCCAGGCGTTTGGACACTTTGTAGGCGCGAAAGGCCCAGTCTTTGCTGGCGCGTGGCACGATGATCTTCTCGATGAACTCACTGTCCTGGCGGGCAGTGATGCGGTAGTCGATAAAATAATCTTCCAGCGGCATGACCCGCTGACGTTCGCCCTGGCGCAAGACGACCTGCGCATCCAGGGCAATCAGCAGGGGAGGCGAATCGCCAATCGGCGAGGCGTTACCGATGTTGCCACCCAGGGTGCCCTGGTTGCGGATCTGCAGCGAAGCGAAGCGGTGCAGCAGGTCGCCGAAGTCCGGGTACTCCTCGTTGAGTGCACCGTAGCAATCGGTAAGCGCGGTGGCGGCGCCGATTTCCAGGTGGGTGGCGGTCTTGTCGATACGTTTGAGCTCAGCGACATGGCCAACATAGATCATCACCGGCAGGGCCTTGTGGAACTGGGTGACTTCCAGTGCCAGATCGGTACCTCCTGCCAGCAGACGCGCTTCGGGGTGCGAGCTGTATAGATCGGCCAGATCGGCAACGGTCAGCGGCACCAGGCAGCGCTTGTCGCCGGTATTGAGTTCGCCGGTCTGAGTTGGCGCGATGGCTTTCAAGCGGGCTATGGTCTGCGCTTGCTGGGCATCGAACTGGTCGCGGCATGGCTGGCGGCAGCTCTGCTCGGCCGCGTCGAGGATCGGCCGGTAGCCGGTACAGCGGCACAGGTTGCCGGCAAGGGCTTCCTGAGCTTGCTGCAGGTCGGCGCCCTGGCTGTTCTTCTGCAGGGCGAACAACGACATGACGAAGCCAGGCGTGCAAAAGCCGCACTGCGAGCCGTGGCAGTCGGCCATGGCCTGCTGCACACTGTGCAACTGGCCGTTGTGCTTGAGGTCTTCGACGCTGATCAATTGCTTGCCGTGCAGGGAAGAAACGAACGTCAGGCATGAATTGAGGCTGCGGTAGCGCAGGCTGTCCTCGCCAGCTTCGTTCTGCACGAGCTCGCCCACCACTACGGTGCAGGCGCCACAGTCGCCACTGGCGCAGCCTTCTTTGGTGCCGGGTTTGCCCAGGTGCTCGCGCAGGTATTGCAGCACCGTCATGTTAGGGTCCAGGGCATGCTCGCTGCGCAGCACCTGATTGACGAGAAACTGGATCACGGGGATGGCCTCGCAATGGTTTTATTGTTGTTGAGCGGACAATAAGCAGACCTGTCGCGATGGTCAATAATTTTCTGACTCAAAGGTCAGGAAATTGTGCGTGTCGACGCTCAGCCGTACATCGGTGCCTTGTACAAGCATAGATCGCGCCGCCTTGCTTGTCTGACCGGTCAAATAAAGGCCAATGCCCCTCTGCGCGAGTGCCAGGCAAGTGCGCTACAATCGCTTCCTTGTGCCCAGTTCAATGATTTTGAAGGAAAACCATGACGTTCAAGGCGCCGGACAGCCTCTCCGAGCAAATTGCCGACTACCTGGCCGAACGCATCATCCGCGGTGAGCTTGCGCCCGGTGAGCGTATCCAGGAGCAGAAGGTCACGCAGGCCTTGAGTGTCAGCCGCGGTTCGGTGCGCGAGGCGTTGTTGATCCTCGAACGTCGGCATTTGGTGGCAATCCTGCCGCGACGTGGCGCCCATGTCACCGAACTGGACGAACGTGGCGTACGCAGCCTGTGCACCCTGATGGGCGAGTTCTACATTTTGCTGGGTAACGCGGTAGCACAAAAATGGCGCACCGAAGCCGACCTGCGACCGTTTCTGGACATTCAGCAGCGCCTGCGTCTGGCCAGTGAACGGCAGGATATCAAGGCGTTCGTCGCCGAAAGTTTCGCAGTGATGCGCGCAGCCTACCCTTTCGCCGATAACCCCTACCTGCAGGAGACCGTTGAAAACCTGCAGCCGGCCATGAGCCGCGCCTACTACCTGGCCCTGGATCAGCGCCAGGCCAACATGGATGACTACCTCGACTTGTTCGCCCGCCTGCTCGAAGCCGTGGTCGCCCGTGACCTGCCGCATATCCGCGAGGTGCTCACCGCTTATGGCCAGCGCAGTTGCGAGCTGGTGCTGGCGGCGCTGGCGCGAGGCTGACCGATGCGCCTGAAGTGCATTCGCCTGGCCGGGTTCAAGTCGTTCGTCGACCCCACCACGGTCAACTTCCCCAGCAACATGGCGGCGGTGGTTGGCCCTAACGGTTGCGGCAAGTCCAACATCATCGATGCGGTGCGCTGGGTGATGGGCGAAAGTTCGGCGAAGAACCTGCGCGGCGAGTCGATGACCGACGTGATCTTCAACGGCTCCACCAGCCGCAAGCCGGTGAGCCAGGCCAGTATCGAGCTGGTGTTCGACAACAGCGAGACCACCCTGCTGGGCGAATACGCGGCGTACGCCGAAATTTCCATCCGCCGCAAGGTCACCCGAGACGGGCAGAACAGCTATTACCTAAACGGCACCAAGTGTCGCCGCCGCGATATCACGGACATCTTCCTCGGCACCGGCCTGGGCCCGCGCAGCTATTCGATCATCGAGCAGGGCATGATCTCCAAGCTCATCGAGGCCAAGCCAGAAGAGCTGCGCAATTTCATCGAAGAGGCGGCGGGTATCTCCAAATACAAGGAGCGCCGCCGCGAAACCGAAAGCCGGATTCGCCGGACTCAGGAGAACCTTGCACGCTTGACCGACCTGCGCGAAGAGCTGGAGCGCCAGCTCGAGCGCTTGCAGCGCCAGGCCCAGGCTGCGGAGAAGTACCGTGAATACAAGGCTCACGAACGCCAGCTCAAGGCCCGCCTGGCAGCGTTGCGCTGGCGCGACCTGGATGAGCGTGTGCGCCAGCGCGAGGCGGTGATCGGTGACCAGGATATCGCCCACGAGGCGCTGGTGGCGGAGCAGCGTAACGCCGATGCCAGTATCGAACGCCTGCGCGACGGGCACCACGAGCTCTCCGAGCGATTCAACCAAGTGCAAGGCCGCTTTTACTCAGTGGCTGGTGACATTGCTCGGGTGGAGCAGAGCATCCAGCATGGCCAGCAGCGCCTGCGCCAGTTGCAGGACGATTTGAAGGAGGCCGAGCGTAGCCGTCAGGAGACCGAATCTCACCTGGGGCATGACCGCACCCTGTTGGCCACACTCGGTGAAGAGCTGGCGATGCTCGAGCCGGAGCAGGAGCTGACCCTGGCTGGCGCCGAAGAAGCTGCCGCTAGCCTTGAAGAAGCCGAGCTGGGTATGCATGGCTGGCAAGAGCAGTGGGACAGTTTCAACACTCGCTCCGCTGAACCACGGCGCCAAGCCGAGGTGCAGCAGGCCCGGCTGCAGCAGCTAGAAGCCAGCCTGGAGCGCCTGGCCGAGCGTCAGCGCAAGCTGGCCGAGGAGCGTGAGCAACTGGGCGTGGACCCGCAGGATACCGGCATGCTGGAGTTGGCAGAGCAACTGGCCGCCAGCGAGATGCTGCTTGAGCAGTTGCAGGTGTCGGAGCAACAAGTGGTCGAGCGCCTGGAGCACGTGCGCGAGCAATTGCAGCAGGCGATTCATGCCCAGCAGCAGCAACAAGGCGACTTGCAGCGTCTGGGCGGCCGCCTGGCCTCGCTCGAGGCGCTGCAGCAGGCTGCTCTGGAGCCTGGGGGCGGTACTGCCCAATGGCTTCAGGACCATGGGCTGGACCTGCGTCCGCGCCTGGCTGAGGGCCTGCGCGTTGAGCCGGGCTGGGAGCTGGCCGTGGAAACCGTGCTGGACGCCGATTTGCAAGCCGTGCTCCTGGACGATTTTGCTGGCTTGAACTTCAGCGCCCTGGAGCAGGGTGAGCTGCGCCTGCTGCTGGCAGCCGAAGGTGGTGAGCGTCAGCCCGGCAGCCTGCTCGACAAGGTCGAAGGGCGCACCGACCTGGCGCCGTGGCTAGGCCATGTGCAACCAGTACAAGACCTTGCCGAGGCGTTGGCCAAGCGCGCCGCGTTGAGCGTCGGGCAAAGCCTGGTGAGCCGCGATGGCTACTGGGTGGGGCGGCATTTTCTGCGCGTCAGCCGCGGTGCCGAGTCTCAAGGGGGTGTGCTGGCCCGTGCCCAGGAAATCGAACGGTTGGGTGAGGAGCAACAGGCACTTGAGGCGGCGCTGGAACAGCTGGAGCACCAGGCGCAGATCACCCGCGAGCAACAGCTTGAACTGGAAGAGCAGCGCGAGCAATTGCGCCGCCGTAGCCAGGAAGAAAACCGCCAGCACGGCGAGCTCAAGGCCAGCCTGTCCGCTGAGCGCGCTCGCGCCGAGCAGCTCGAGCTGCGGCGGCGTCGCCTGCAGGAAGAACTGGCCGAGCTTCAGGAGCAACGGGCGCTTGAGCACGAGCAACGTGGCGAAGCGCGCCTGCTGCTGCAGGAGGCGCTGGACCTTATGGCCCAGGACACCGAGCAGCGCGAGCAACTGATGGCGCGCCGCGACACGCTGCGTGAAGGCCTCGACCGCATTCGCCAGCAAGCCCGGCAGCACAAGGACCACGCCCATCAGTTGGCCGTGCGCCTTGGCTCGCTGCGCGCCCAGCATGACTCCACTCGCCAGGCATTGGAGCGCCTGGAGCAGCAGGCCGCACGGCTGAGCGAGCGCCAGGAGCAACTGAACCTGAACCTCGAAGAAGGTGAAGCACCGCTTGAAGAGCTGCGCCTTAAGCTTGAGGAACTGCTGGAGCGGCGTATGAGCGTCGACGAGGAAATGCGTCAGGCGCGGCTGCACATGGACGAAGCGGATCGCGCATTGCGTGATGCCGAAAAGCGCCGCACCCAGGCCGAACAGCAAGCCCAACTGCTGCGTGGCCAGCTGGAGCAGATGCGCCTGGAAAACCAGGGCCTGGATATACGTCGGCGCACCTTGCAGGAGCAATTGTTGGCTGATGGCTACGATTTGCAAGGCGTGCTGGCCACGCTCGAGGCCGACGTCAGCGAGCAGGGCACCGAGCTTGAGCTGGAGCAGGTCGAAGGCCGTATCCAGCGCCTGGGCGCGATCAACTTGGCGGCCATCGAGGAATACGAGCAGCAGTCCGAGCGCAAGCGTTACCTGGACGCCCAGGATGCCGACCTGGTCGAGGCCCTTGATACCTTGGAAAACGTCATTCGCAAGATAGACAAGGAAACCCGCAACCGCTTCAAGGATACCTTTGATCAGATAAATGCAGGATTACAGGCACTTTTTCCAAAAGTTTTCGGTGGTGGCAGCGCTTATCTGGAACTGACGGGCGAAGATCTACTCGATACAGGGGTGACGATCATGGCGCGTCCGCCGGGCAAGAAGAACAGCACCATTCATCTTCTGTCCGGCGGCGAGAAGGCACTGACCGCTTTGGCGCTGGTGTTTGCCATCTTCAAGTTGAACCCAGCACCGTTCTGCATGCTCGACGAGGTCGATGCGCCACTGGACGATGCCAACGTCGGGCGGTACGCCCGGCTGGTCAAGGAAATGAGTGAAAGCGTGCAGTTCATCTACATCACCCATAACAAGATCGCCATGGAGATGGCGGATCAACTGATGGGGGTGACCATGCATGAGCCGGGCTGTTCACGTCTTGTTGCAGTTGATGTAGAGGAGGCCCTGGCCATGGTGGACGCCTGATGGACGAAGATCGGGATGAAAAGCGTAGGCAAATGTCCCCTGACATGTGCGACAGACGGTGTAAAGTTGTCTTTGGTCGTGCTAGCTTAATGTCACTCGTTTTTTGCGTGGGTAAAACGCCTGTCAGAACATAGAGTTGGCGCCACGTGTTAAAGGGCTTTTGAACCCTTTGTTTTCAAGCATATTTTTATAGAGGCACGGGATTACATGGAAATCGGTCTGCGCGAGTGGCTGATCGTCATCGGCGTCATTGTCATCGCCGGTATTCTTTTCGACGGCTGGCGCCGTATGCGCGGCGGAAAAGGCAAGCTGAAATTCCGTCTGGATCGCAGTTATTCCAACCTGCCGGACGAGGAGGGCAGTGCGGAAGTGCTCGGCCCGTCGCGGGTACTGGAAACCCAGAAGGAGCCAGAACTGGACGAGGCCGACCTGCCGTCGCTCAGTGCCCCGGCCCGGGAGCGCGACCGCGACCGCGAGCCGAAACCGGCCAAGGCCAGCAAGCGCAACAAGCGTGCAGCCCAAGAGCAGGGCGACCTCGACTTGGTCGCTGAACCGCGCGAGCCTGACCTGTTCGCCGATGCCGACGAAGCGTTCACCGCTGACAACAGCCGCAACAATGGCTTTGCCGCCGCTGGCAACTCGGCCAAGGAATTGCCGCCGGTCGAGGAAGTATTGGTGATCAGCGTCATTTCCCGCGACGAAGGTGGTTTCAAGGGGCCGGCTCTGCTGCAGAACATTCTTGAAAGCGGCCTGCGTTTTGGTGAAATGGATATCTTCCACCGCCACGAGAGCATGGCCGGTCACGGCGAAGTGCTGTTCTCCATGGCCAACGCAGTTAAGCCGGGTATCTTCGATCTTGACGATATCGACCACTTCAGCACCCGTGCAGTGAGCTTCTTCCTGGGTCTGCCAGGCCCACGTCATCCGAAGCAGGCCTTCGATGTGATGGTGGCGGCGGCGCGCAAGCTGGCCCACGAGCTCAATGGTGAACTGAAGGACGACCAGCGCAGCGTGCTGACGGCGCAAACCATCGAGCATTATCGCCAGCGCATCGTCGAGTTCGAGCGCCGCGCGCTGACCCAAAAACGCTGATGTAGACCAGTGGGTGGCCTGGCCTTGGTCTTACCCACCCTGTTTCAAGCGCAAGAGCAGCCCAGGGCTGCTCTTTTGCTTTGCAAGAGAACCTGAAAAATGACCGCCGAAAACCGAATCCACGCTTTGCGCGCCGAGCTCGATCAGCACAACTACCGCTACTACGTGCTGGACGAGCCCAGCGTGCCCGATGCTGAATACGACCGCCTGTTCAATGAGCTCAAGGCCCTGGAAGCCGAACACCCGCACCTGATTACCCCCGACTCGCCCACCCAGCGGGTCGGTGGCGCGGCGCTGGCGGCGTTCGCCCAGGTGCGTCACGAAATACCGATGCTCAGCTTGGGCAACGCCTTCGAGGAGGCGGACCTGCGTGAATTTGGCCGTCGCGTGGTCGATGGGCTCGATCAGCCTGGCACGGTGGATTTCAGTTGCGAGCCTAAGCTCGATGGCCTGGCCGTGAGCCTATTGTATCGGGATGGCTTGTTGGTGCAGGGTGCAACCCGTGGCGACGGCACCACCGGAGAAGATATCAGCGCCAACGTACGTACCGTGCGCAACATTCCGCTCAAGCTGCAGGGCGAAGGGTGGCCTGCGGTGCTGGAGGTGCGTGGCGAGGTCTACATGAGCAAGGCTGGCTTCGACCGGCTCAACGCGGCCCAAGCCGAGGCAGGCGGCAAGACATTTGCCAACCCGCGCAACGCCGCAGCCGGCAGCCTGCGCCAGCTGGATTCGAAAATCACCGCCAGTCGCCCGCTGGAGTTCTGCTGCTATGGCGTCGGGCAGGTTTCCGGGAGCATTGGCCAAAGCCATATCGGCATCCTCGAACAGCTCAAGCAGTGGGGCCTGCCGATCAGTCGCGAGCTCAAGCATGCAGCAGGGATCGAAGAATGCCTGGCCTACTACCGTGACATTGGCGAGCGGCGCAATAGCCTGCCCTACGAGATCGACGGTGTGGTGTTCAAGGTCAACAGCCTGGCTGCCCAACGCGAGCTGGGCTTTCGCGCCCGTGAGCCGCGCTGGGCCATCGCCCACAAGTTCCCAGCCATGGAAGAGCTCACTGAAGTGCTGGACGTGGAGTTCCAGGTCGGGCGCACCGGGGCCGTCACGCCTGTGGCGCGTCTGAAGCCCGTCAAGGTCGCCGGCGTGACTGTGTCAAATGCCACGCTGCACAACATGGACGAAATCGCCCGGCTGGGGCTGCGCATCGGCGACACGGTGATCATCCGCCGCGCCGGCGATGTGATCCCGCAGGTCATGCAGGTCGTGCTCGAGCGCCGTCCAGACGATGCCCGCCCGGTAGAGGTGCCCAGCGCATGCCCAGTCTGTGGCTCGCAGGTCGAGCGCACCCAGCTGATCAAGCGCAGCAAGGGTAAGGAAACCACCAGCGAAGGGGCGGTATACCGCTGCGTTGGCCGCCTGGCCTGCGCTGCCCAACTCAAGCAGGCGATCATTCACTACGTATCGCGCCGGGCCATGGACATCGATGGCCTGGGTGAAAAGAGCGTCGAGCAGTTGGTGGATGAAGGCCTGATTAGCTCGCCCGCCGACCTGTACAAGCTCAAGTTCGAACAGATCGTCGGCCTGGAGGGCTTCGCCGAAGTCTCCAGCAACAAGCTGCTGGACGCTATCGAAGCCAGCAAGCGCCCGAGCCTGGCCCGCTTCATCTACGCCCTGGGCATTCCTGATGTGGGTGAAGAAACCGCCAAAGTACTTGCCCGCTCGCTAGGTAGCCTGGCCCGTGTGCAGCAGGCACTGCCCCAGGTGCTGACCTATTTGCCGGACATCGGCCTGGAAGTGGCCTACGAGATTCACAACTTCTTCGAGGACGAGCACAACCGCAAGGTCATCGAGCAATTGCTGGCCAGCGGCATGCAGTTGCAGGATGAAGGGGAGTTGGCAGCCGAGTTTGCGGCAAGCACCACGCTGGCTGGGTTGATCGCCAAACTTGACATACCTTCGGTGGGCCCTACTGGCGCGCAGAAGCTGGTGGACAAGCTTGGCAGCCTGGACAAGATCATTGCTGCCGATGGTATCGACCTGCGCCAGGCCCTGGCGGCGAAACAGGCCGAAGCCGTGCGCGAGTTCTTCAAGGACCAGGCCAATCAGCAACTGGCCCGTGATATCGAGGCGCAACTGCTGGCCTTTGGCATGCACTGGAACAGCGAGAGGAAAGTTGCCGAAGGCCTGCCGCTGGCCGGCCAGGCGTGGGTGCTGACAGGCTCTCTGGAGCGCTTTAGCCGCGATATCGCCAAAGAAAAGCTTGAGAGCCTGGGCGCGAAGGTCGCCGGCTCGGTTTCTGGCAAAACCCACTGCGTGGTAGCAGGGCCTGGTGCTGGTTCAAAGCTGGCAAAGGCCAGTGAGCTTGGGGTGAAGGTGTTGGATGAAGAGGCGTTTGTTGCCTTTCTGGCCGAGCAGGGCATTACCGTCTGATCGGTGGAATGTTGTCGAGGGCTGCGTTGCAGGCCTCGATGTGCCGTGGGCGGGACAAGTCATTGAGAAATGATGAGTTTTTCTTATCTTAATGGTTGTATCTTCGCCTCAGAGCGGTACAATGGCGCGGCTCGCTGCTCAGCGAGCCGCGTAGTGGTGGCCCCATCGGTCCCCCCGCATTGATTACCCGTTAACCTGGTCAGGCCCGGAAGGGAGCAGCCATAGCGGGAACATCGAGTGCCGGGGTGTGGCTGGTGGGGCCGCCTCCATTTCCGGGGTCTGAAAATATAGTTGCTCCAGCATGGTCTGCGGGTGATGCAGATTGCCGTGGGGCAGGTGGGTGCTCGGCATAACATTTTTGGTGCCTGTGAGATCGAGCGCCGCCCGCGCGGCGCATCGCGAGCTGCGCTCGCTCCTACGTTTGTTTCGGGCCAGTAACGCCTGTGGCAGACGCACGCGACCGCCTGGTTCATACGACGCTATCTCGCGCCATGCACCAAGGCGTCCGCGCGCAAATCCCACAGGCATAATTGGCCCGAAACAAACGTAGGAGCGAGCGCAGCTCGCGATGCGCCGCGCGGGCGGCGCGCGATCTCACAGGCGCTTCGTACGCCAGGCAGGCCAAGGCCTGCGTTCCAGCTTGATAGGCAGGCTGGCAGAGAATTGCTTTCTACTCCAGTTCAGGCTGGGCTGCCAAAGCCTTTCCCGAATAAGCAGCCGCCCCGTAGCGCTGGATAATCCGCTCGATATCCCCCGACTGCTTCATCCGCACCAAGGCCCGCAGTATTCCCTGAGTCGGTATCGCCGGATCATTTCTAACCAGGCATCCCAACGCCTGCTCCTCCACCACCGCCTGCGCTTGCAGCCGCTGAGCGGGCGGTAAGTGCTGGTTGAACCACTGCAGCGCCAATTGATTGCTGACCGCATGCCGGTATCGCCCAGCCTGCAGCTTTTGCAGCGCCAGTTGCTGGCTACGGCTGTCCTCGCGCTGCAACTGGCCTTGAGCAAACAGCGGCTCGAGGGTGCCGTAGGTGTACCCCAGCACCGTACCGATCGCCTGGGGTTGCAATTGCTCGGGGCGAGTCGAATCGCTGTCGCCCGGGCGCCCGACCAGCACATCGCGCTGCTCGATCAATGGGATGCTCCACACGAAATTCCCCGGCCGATCATTGAACCATTGAGTGCTGACGTAACAGCGCACGTCGATATCACCCGCGTCCATGGCCTGCTGCATGCGTAGGCGCGCCAATACGTGGTATTCCGGTCGCACACCAGCTTCTTGTGCCAGCGCCTGAACAAGATCGAACACCAGGCCCTCCACAGGTTGATCGCCTTCGATACGTACCAGCGGCATGCTCCAGCTTTCGGCCACCGAAAAACGTACCACCGGTTGCTCTGCCAGGCTGTAGGTGGCCCAGAGCAATAACAGGGCCAGCAGTCGTTGCAATGCACATCCTCCTTGAACAACGTACCTGTCGCTTAGCTTAGACGAGCCGTGCAGGGTGCAATTTTGCCCCCGCTCCGCTAGCATTAGCGATCTTCCGCTCGTTCAGGCTACGATGGTTTTTTCGATGAGTTATCAGGTTCTTGCACGTAAATGGCGTCCGCGCTCGTTCCGCGAAATGGTCGGCCAGACCCATGTGCTCAAGGCCTTGATCAACGCCTTGGACAATCAGCGTCTGCACCATGCATACCTGTTCACCGGTACGCGGGGCGTGGGCAAGACTACCATCGCGCGAATCATCGCCAAATGCCTGAACTGCGAAACCGGTATCACTTCGACACCCTGCGGCACCTGCTCGGTATGCCGGGAAATCGACGAAGGTCGCTTCGTCGACCTGATCGAGATCGACGCCGCCAGCCGCACCAAAGTCGAGGACACCCGCGAACTGCTCGATAATGTGCAGTACGCGCCAAGCCGTGGGCGCTTCAAGGTCTACCTGATCGACGAAGTGCACATGCTCTCCACCCACTCGTTCAACGCCCTGCTCAAGACACTGGAAGAGCCACCGCCCTACGTCAAGTTCATCCTTGCCACCACCGACCCGCAAAAACTGCCGGCCACCATCCTCTCGCGCTGCTTGCAGTTCTCGCTGAAGAACATGAGCCCGGAGCGGGTGGTAGAGCACTTAAGCCACGTGCTGCAGGCCGAAAATGTGCCATTCGAGGCTGATGCCTTGTGGCTGCTCGGGCGTGCCGCCGATGGTTCGATGCGTGACGCCATGAGCCTGACCGACCAGGCGATCGCCTTCGGCGAGGGTAAGGTGCTTGCTGCCGATGTGCGGGCCATGCTCGGCAGCCTTGACCACGGCCAGGTTTATGGCGTGCTGCAGGCGCTGCTCGAAGGCGACGCGCGTGCACTGCTCGAAGCGGTGCGCAACCTGGCCGAGCAGGGGCCGGATTGGAGTGGTGTACTGGCGGAAATGCTCAATGTGCTGCACCGAGTGGCCATCGCCCAGGCGTTGCCTGAGGCAGTGGACAACGGCCAGGGCGATCGCGAGCGTGTGCTGGCGCTGGCCGCAGCATTACCGGCGGAAGATGTGCAGTTCTATTACCAGATGGGCCTGATTGGTCGTCGCGACCTACCGCTGGCGCCCGACCCACGGGGCGGCTTCGAAATGGTCCTGCTGCGCATGTTGGCGTTTCGCCCGGCAGATACCGACGATGCGCCGAAACCGGTGCTAAAGCCAGTGGGGATCAGCCAGGCCACAGCTGATCCAGCAACCTCGGTGGCAGTGCCAGAGGTGCCTGCACAGGCGCCTGCCGTTGCAGTGGCGCAGCCTGCGCCGCAAGACGCGGCCACTGTTGTCGCGCCGGTCCCTGAGCCGTTAGCAGAACCACAACCAGAACCCGCGTCGCCTGCGCCAGAGCCTGCGCCGGTGGAAGAGGTGATCGACCTGCCTTGGGAGGAGCCCGCCGCGCCGCATGAGCCTGCGCCTGCTCCAGCCCCAGCCCCGGTTGTTGCCTCGTCAAGCGCGCCACCGGTGTACGACGAGCCGCCCTTCGACCCGTCAGCCTACGCCTCGGCCGGCATGGATCGTGACGACGAACCGCCGATGGATGAGGAATACTACGCGGGTGAAAGCGACCCAGTAGGCTTCAGCTATTTGGATGAGCTGGCCGAACACGTTCAGGAAGCTGCCCCTGTGCCAGCGCCCGAACCACTGCCGGCTGCTCAGCCTGCTACCGGTTTGGCCCTGCAATGGCTGGAATTATTCCCACAGTTGCCTGTCTCGGGTATGACAGGCAACATCGCAGCGAACTGTACCCTGATAGCCGCTGACGGTGATGATTGGTTGCTGCACCTGGACCCTGGTCAGGGCGCACTGTTCAACACCACCCAGCAACGCCGGCTGAACGAAGCGCTCAACCAGCTTCTGGGGCGCACCCTGAACCTGCGGATCGAACTGATTCGCCCAGAACAGGAAACCCCGGCCCAGGCCGCAGCACGCAAGCGCGCCGAACGCCAGCAGGGTGCCGTGCTGTCGATCGAGCAGGACCCCCTGATCCAGCAGATGATCAAGCAGTTCGGTGCCACGGTGAGGCAGGATACTATTGAACCCGTAGAGGCCCTGGCCAGCCAGGGCCAATGATCGACAACCATGCGGCCGGCCCTTTGCCTGGCTGCATCACATGACCCAATCGAGGTATACCCCATGATGAAAGGTGGCATGGCCGGCCTGATGAAGCAGGCCCAGCAGATGCAAGAAAAGATGCAAAAAATGCAGGAAGAGCTGGCCAACGCCGAAGTCACCGGCCAGTCCGGTGGCGGCCTGGTGAGCGTGGTGATGACCGGTCGTCACGACGTCAAGCGTGTCAGCATCGACCAGAGCCTTATGTCCACCGATGAGGACGACAAGGAAGTGCTGGAAGACCTGATCGCCGCTGCGCTGAACGACGCGGTGCGCAAGATCGAGCAGAACAGCCAGGACAAGATGGGCAACATGACTGCCGGCATGCAGTTGCCACCAGGCTTCAAGATGCCATTCTGATCCGGTTCTTGCTTTACAGGGGGAGTAACGGCCTGCCGGTCGTTGCTCCCTCGTTCATTTTGTTCCCAAGACTTGCAGGCCTGTCTACATGAGCTTCAGCCCCCTGATCCGCCAACTGATCGACGCCCTGCGCACGCTTCCAGGCGTTGGCCAGAAAACCGCCCAGCGCATGGCCTTGCAACTGCTCGAGCGCGACCGCAGCGGCGGCATGCGCCTGGCCCAGGCGTTGAGCCAAGCCATGGAGGGGGTTGGCCACTGCCGCCAGTGCCGCACCCTGACCGAGCAGGAATTGTGCCCGCAGTGCAGCGACCCGCGCCGCGATGACACGCAATTATGCGTAGTAGAAGGGCCGATGGATGTGTACGCGGTGGAGCAGACCGGCTATCGCGGGCGTTACTTCGTGCTCAAGGGACACCTTTCGCCACTCGACGGCTTGGGGCCGGAGGCGATTGGTGTGCCGCAGCTGATGGCGCGGATCGAAGAACAGGGCAGCTTCACCGAAGTGATCTTGGCGACCAACCCTACCGTGGAAGGTGAGGCGACTGCGCATTACATCGCTCAATTGCTGAACGAGAAAGGGCTGGTGGCCTCGCGCATCGCCCATGGCGTGCCGCTGGGTGGGGAGCTGGAGCTGGTCGACGGTGGTACCCTGGCCCACGCCTTTGCCGGGCGTAAGCCGATCTCGTTGTAAAGGCCAGGGCCGTAGGCGGCCCCGGCCAGCGCATCAGTATTCGCTCAAGGAAAATTCGGTCAGGCAGAAGGTCGGCACCCCGGCCGCCTGCAGCCTGCGCGAACCCTCAAGCTCCGGCAGGTCGATGATCGCTGCCGCTTCGAACACCTGGGCCCCGGTGCGGCGCACCAGGTTGGCCGCAGCCAGCAGCGTGCCGCCGGTGGCAATCAGGTCATCGAAGATCAGCACCGAATCACCTTCGCACAAGCTGTCGGCGTGCACTTCCAGGAAGGCTTCGCCGTATTCGGTCTGATAGCCCTCGCTCAGCACATCGGCCGGCAGCTTGCCCTGCTTGCGGAACAGGATCAGCGGCTTGTTCAGCTGGTGGGCGATGATCGAACCGATCAGAAAGCCACGGGCATCCATCGCGCCGATATGGCTGAACTCAGCCTCGACATAACGCTCGATGAATTGGTCGGCGACGAAGCGCAGCCCGCGCGGCGACTGGAACAATGGGGTGATGTCGCGGAAGATCACGCCGGGTTTGGGAAAGTCCACTACCGGGCGGATCAGGGCTTTGAGGTCGAAGGCATCGCTGTGCATTGGTGCGGGTATCCTGGGAAAACGAATGCCCAAGTATACCCGCTAAACGCCGGTATCAGGCTTCCATTGCTCCGCCCGCCAGGGCGCACAACTGGATCGGGTCGAGGATATGCACCTCCTTGCCTTCGGCTCGCAGCAAGCCGTTTTGCTGGAAGCGCGTGAACACCCGTGAGACGGTCTCCACCGCCAGGCCCAGGTAGTTGCCGATCTCGTTGCGCGACATGCTCAGGCGGAACTGGTTGGCCGAGTAGCCGCGGGCGCGGAAGCGTGCGGACAGGTTGACCAGGAAGGTGGCGATGCGCTCGTCGGCGGTCTTCTTCGACAGCAGCAACATCATTTGCTGATCGTCACGAATTTCGCGGCTCATTACCCGCATCAGCTGCCGTCGCAACTGTGGCAGCTGGACGGACAGCTCATCGAGGCGCTCGAAGGGAATTTCGCAGACCGAGGTGGTTTCCTGGGCCTGGGCCGATACCGGGTAGGCCTCGGTATCCATGCCGGACAACCCGACCAGCTCACTGGGCAGGTGGAAGCCAGTAATCTGCTCTTCACCGCTGTCGCTGAGGCTGAAAGTTTTCAGCGCCCCGGAACGTACGGCGTACACCGAGCCAAAATTGTCACCCTGACGGAACAGGAACTCACCTTTCTTCAGCGGGCGCCCGCGCTTGACGATTTCATCCAGTGCATCCATGTCTTCCAGATTGAGCGAAAGAGGCAGGCACAGGGGGGCCAGGCTGCAGTCCTTGCAATGGGCCTGGGTGTGAGCGCGCAGTTTGACTGGCTCGGACATATGAATCGATCCTTGTGGAAAAGCACACATAAGTCGTAAGGGTAACCCACGACAGCGAGTGTAGGCCAGTGTCCGCTAGGGTGGTGCGAACTGGCCAAGCCCCGGCAGGATGAATGCCGGCAGTGCTTGTGGGCCCATAGTGTGCCTGGCAGGCAGGGTTGTCCATGCGGTTGAGTGGCTCGCGTGTCAGATCACCCGCGAAAAACGCTGGCGGTTGTGCATCGCCAGGTAAGCGTCGAACACCATGCACACCGAGCGTGCCAGCAAGCGCCCGGCCGGCATGATACGGATGCCTTTGTCGTCGAGCTTGATCAACCCATCGCGCTGCATGCGCAACAATTGCGGCCAGAGGTCATTGAAATAGCCGCGAAAATCCACCGTGAAGGCTTTCTCGATTGGTTCGAAATCCAGCTCGAAATGGCAGATCAACTGTTGAATGACTGCCCGCCGCAGGCGGTCGTCATGATTGCAGACCAACCCTCGCTGAGTCGCCAGTTGCGTAGTGGACAACGCTTGCTGGTAGGTGTTGAGATCGCTGCTGTTCTGGCAGTACAGGTCACCGATCTGGCTGATCGCCGAGACGCCCAGGCCGATCAGGTCGCAGTGGCCATGGGTGGTGTAGCCCTGGAAGTTGCGCTGCAAGGTGCCTTCTTCCTGAGCCATCGCCAGCTCATCGTCTGGCAGGGCGAAATGGTCCATGCCGATGTAGTGATAGCCAGCGGCGGTGAGCTGCTCGATGGTGTTGTGCAGCATTTCCAGCTTCGCTGCCGGGGCCGGCAAGTCGTTGCTGTCGATGCGGCGCTGTGGCATGAAACGCTCGGGCAGGTGGGCGTAGTTGAACACCGAAAGGCGGTCGGGTTGCAGGCGGATCACTTCTTCGACCGTGCGGGCAAAACCGTCCACGCTCTGCTTTGGCAGGCCGTAGATCAGGTCAAGGTTGATCGAGCGAAACTGCAAAGTGCGGGCCGCCTCGATCAGGGTGCGGGTCTGCTCCAGGCTTTGCAGCCGGTTGATCGCTCGCTGCACTGCCGGGTCCAGGTCCTGCACGCCGAGGCTGACGCGGTTGAAGCCCAACTCGCGCAGCAGGCCCATGGTCGACCAGTCGGCCTCTCGGGGGTCGATCTCGATGCCATAGTCGCCGGAATCATCATCCAGCAGGTTGAAGTGCTGGCGGAGGGTAGCCATCAACTGGCGCAGTTCCACATGGCTGAGGAAAGTGGGTGTACCACCCCCGAAATGCAGTTGTTCAACCTGCTGTTTAGGGTCCAGGTGGCAGGCGATCAGCTGGATCTCCTGCTCCAGGCGTTGCAGGTACGGTGCCGCGCGCCCGCGGTCCTTGGTGATCACCTTGTTGCACGCACAGTAGTAGCAGATGTTGGCGCAGAACGGCACGTGTACATACAACGACAGCGGGCGCACGGCCCTGCGGCTCTCGCGCAGGGCATGCAGCAGGTCGAACGAGCCTACCTCGCTGTGCAGTTGCACGGCGGTTGGATAAGAGGTGTAGCGTGGGCCGGCCAGATCGTAGCGATGGATCAGGTCGGCATCCCAACGTAAGTCGGCGAGCATGTGGGCAATCCCCGGATGATGCAGCAATGTCCGGAGTCTATGGCCGTCTGTAAGAAACTGTGTTGATTTGTATCAAAGCTAGACAGCGCCGTAGAGCGGCGCGGTCAGTGGCCCATCAGCCAGTGCTGATGTGGGCCAGGCAGCGTCCACAGGCCAAACAGGATGACCAGCAGCCCGCCTGCCACCCGCACACTGCGCCGTCTCAACATCGCGTTTACCCGCTGAGCGGCAAGCCCTGTGGCCAGCAGTATGGGCCAGGTGCCCAGCCCGAATGCCAGCATCAGCGCTGCGCTGTAGCCGGCACTGCCCTGGCTGGCCGCCCACAGCAAGGTGCTGTAGACCAAACCGCATGGCAGCCAGCCCCACAGCGCCCCCAGCAGCAGCGCCTGCGGCAGGCTGGAGACTGGCATCAGACGGCAAGCTGCCGGTTGAATAACGCGCCACAGGCCCCGGCCTAGTGCTTCGATACGGGTCAAGCCATTCCACCAGCCTGCCAGGTACAGGCCCATGGCGATCAGCAGCAGTGCAGCCACTACCCGCAAGGCCATGGCGGCGGGGCTGCTGGCCACTGCCCAGCCGGCCAGCCCCAGCAGCAGGCCTGCGCAGGCATAGCTGACAACCCGCCCCAGGTTGTAGGCCACCAGCAAACGCAAACGCCGGCCACGTTGCTCGGGAGGTATGGCCAGGGTCAGCGCACCCATCAGGCCGCCGCACATGCCCAGGCAATGACCACCGCCGAGCAGGCCCAGGATCAGCGCTGAACCGAGCAGGGGAAAGAGATCAGGCACGAGGAGGGACATCCTTATCGTCAGGCCCTGGGGCCTGTTCAGGTTCAGGTTTGACGGCCGCCTGATGCCGTGGATCCTGGTCGTCGAACAGAATGCTGTGGGCAGGGCCATCGAGATCGTCGTACTGGCCGCTGTCCACCGCCCAGAAAAAAATGTACACCGCCACGCCGACCAGCAGCAGGGCGGCCGGGATCATTACGTAGAGCGCGGGCATGGCGTTTTCCTTGGGTGGGCGGTCGTGTCGCTCGCCGCTGGCCCCAGGGGCGCCGGCAGGCTAGCCAGGCGGGTCAGGCGCAGGGCGTTGAGCACCACGATCAGGGAACTGACCGACATGCCGACCGCCGCCCACACCGGGGTGATCCAGCCAAGCGCGGCGAACGGCAACATCAGGCCATTGTACAGGGTTGCCCAGAGCAGGTTCTCGAGGATGTTGCGGCGGGTGCGCCGGGCGAGGTCGAAGGCACTGACCAATGCCTGCAAGCGGTTGGACAGCAGCACGGCATCGGCGCTGGTCTTGGCAAGGTCGGTTGCGCTGCCCATGGCGATACTGATGTCGGCTGCGGCGAGTACCGGCACGTCGTTGACTCCGTCCCCCAGCATCAGGACCTTGCGCCCGGCTGCCTGCAACGCTTTCAGGCGTTCGAGTTTGTCGTCCGGGCGCAGCCCCCCAACGGCCTGGTCGATACCCAATTGCGCGGCGACCTCGGTGACCATCGGCGAGCTATCGCCGGACAGCAGGAGGGTGCGCCAACCCCGGGCCTGGCAGGCCGCGAGCAGGGCTGGGGCATCCTCGCGCAGGCGGTCGTCCAGGCCGAACCAGGCCAGTGGGCCCTGGCGGTTGCCCAGCAGCAGCCACTGGCCGCGTGGCTGCGGCACCGAGGGGATCTCGGCGCCGCTCAAGGCGCAGACGAACGTGGCTTGGCCAATGCGCAGCAGTTGATTGTCCAGCTTGCCTTCCAGCCCCAGCCCCGGAATCGTTTGAACGTCGTCTGCAGGGCTTGCAGTACGGCCAAAGGCGCGGGCGATCGGGTGTTCGGAGCGGTTTTCCAAGGCGGCAGCCAAGGCCAGGCAGCGCTCGGCAGGCAGCGCGGCCAGCGGATGAATGTGGCGTAGGGTCAGGCGGCCTTCGGTAAGTGTGCCGGTTTTATCGAAGATCACCGTGTCGATCTGGTTAAGGCCCTCCAGGACATGGCCGCGGGTCACCAGCAAGCCTAGCTTGTGCAATGTACCGGTGGCGGCGGTGAGCGCGGTGGGCGTGGCCAGAGACAGGGCGCAAGGGCAAGTCGCCACCAGCATGGCCAGGACAATCCAGAATGCCCGCGGCGGGTCCTGGAGCCACCACCACAGGCCGATGGCCACCGCCGCCAACAGCGAAAACAGCAGAAAGTACTGCGAGGCGCGGTCGGCAATTTCTGCCAAGCGTGGTTTCTCGGTTTGCGCGCGCTCCAGCAGGCGAACGATGGCTGACAGGCGTGAGTCTTGGCCCAGGGCCTCGACTTGCACGTGCAGCGTGCTCTCCACATTCAGGGTACCCCCGGTGACCCGTTCGCCAGCACGCCGGGGAAGGGGCAGGTACTCACCCGTCAGCACCGACTCATCCACGCTCGAGTGGCCTTCGACGATGCACCCGTCGGCCGGTATCACCGCGCCGGGCAGCACCTGCACGGTGTCGCCACGCTGCAGCTCGCCCAGCAGGATGCGCTCGGTGCGGCCGAATGCGTCCAGGCGCAGGCACGAGGCAGGCAGCAGGTTGACCAATTGTGCGGTGGCCGCAGCGGTGCGCTCGCGGGCGCGGCGTTCCAGGTAACGGCCGGTGAGCAGGAACAGGGCGAACATGCCGACGGTATCGAAATACAGCTCGCCATGGCCGGTCACGGCGGTCCAGATACCTGCGCCGAAGGCCAGGGCAATGGCCAGCGATACCGAGACATCCATGGTCAGGTGACGGGTGCGCAGATCCCGTGCAGCGCCCTTGAAGAACGGGGCGCAGCTGTAGAACACGATGGGGATGGTCAGGAACAAAGCGACCCAGCGCAGGATGGTATGGAGTTGCGGCGACAGGTCGATGTTAAATTCCGGCCAAGTGGCCATGGTCGCCATCATCGCTTGAAACCACAGCAGCCCGGCGACCCCCAGGCGGCGCAGCGCGCTGCGGTTTTCCCTGGCCAACTGTTCTGCCGCCTGATCGGGTTGGTACGGGTGGGCGGCGTAGCCGATCTGACGCAGTTCGGCGAGCACCTGTGACAGCGGTAGTTGCTGTTCGTCCCAGTTCACCAGCAGGCGATGGTTGGACAGGTTCAGGCGCGCTTGAGCAACGCCTGGCAGCTGACGCAGGTGTTTTTCAATCAGCCAGCCGCAGGCAGCGCACGTGATGCCTTCGACCAACAAGGTGGCCTCGGCGAGTTCGCCTGTGTGGCGCACGAAGCGCTGTTGCACATCGCTGCGGTCGTACAGGGCCAATTCGTCTTGCAGTTGCCTGGGGAGCGCTTCGGGGTTGGTACTGCTGTCACTGCGGTGTTGGTAGTAGTGCGCCAGGCCGCTGGCGACGATGGCCTGGGCCACTGCCTGGCAGCCTGGGCAGCAGAACGGACGGGGTTCGCCGAGCACCACGGCGGTGAAGCGGTTGCCGGCAGGTACGGGCAGGGCGCAGTGGTAGCAGGGGGTGGGTTGGGTCATTGCTGGTGCTCGGCACCTTGCAAGGCTTCGTCACCCAGCTGCAAGGTCACGCCATGCTCGACCTTTTCTTCTTCGAACAGTCGCCATACCTGGCCATCCTGGTTGCCCAGCAGCTCTACGAAACGACGGCCCTCGACCTGATCCTGAAGCTGCCCGACATAGCGCCCGGCCTCGACCCGGCTGAGCAGTACCTTGCGGTCCTTGTCTGGCTGGGTGGGTGAAATCAGGTTCAGCTCCAGGCCCTGGGGGTCACTATCCCCGTTCAGGCGCACAGCCACCTCGCCGGTCAGCTCATCCAGGTGCACGCTAGCTTTGAGCTTGAGGGTCTGTGCCAGCAGTTCCCGGTCCAGTGAACGGTTGATGCCTTTGCCCGCCTCGTAGTAGTTGTCGTTGACCAGGTTGTCGGGGTTATGCACAGCGATGCTGACCATGGTCAGGCTCAAGCATACCGAGGTGGTCAGGATGCCGATGATGATCCAGGGCCAGAGGTGCTTGTACCAGGGGCTGGCGGCGGTGGCGGCAGGCATTGTGAGTGTTCTCTCTGTCAGCGGATCTGTGGGCCGATGAAGCGGCTCTTGGCTTCAACCGTAGCGGTGCCGTCATCGGCGCTCTTGAGGATGAAGGTGATTTCGTTGGTGGTCGAGGGCAGCTTTTCGGGGGCGATCGATAGCTGCACGGGCAGGCTGACGATGTCGCCTGCGGCAACGCGAATTTCCTGCTGGCCTTCCAGGCGCAGGTCAGGCAGGCCGGTGGCGTCCAGCACGTAGACGTGGTCGCGCTGATCCTTGTTCATGACCTTGAGGCTGTATACGTTCTCGATGCGGCCTTGGGCATTTTCGCGATAAAGCACGCGGTCCTTGCTGACATCCAGGCCCACCAGCGGGCGGGTGGCGAAGGCAGTGGCCAAAGCAATGATCATGACCAGCAACACCACGGCATAGCCGATCAGTCGAGGCCGCAGCATGTGGGTCTGTTGCCCGGAAAGGTTGTGCTCGGTGGTGTAACTGATAAGCCCTTTGGGATAATTCATCTTTTCCATCACATTGTCGCAGGCGTCGATGCACGCCGCGCAGCCGATGCATTCGATCTGCAGGCCGTCGCGGATGTCGATGCCAGTGGGGCAGACCTGTACGCACAAGGTGCAGTCGATGCAATCGCCAAGGCCTTTGGCTTTGTAATCACTGTCCTTCTTGCGCGGGCCGCGTACTTCGCCGCGGCGCGGGTCGTACGAAACGATCAGGGTGTCCTTGTCGAACATCACGCTCTGAAAGCGCGCATAAGGGCACATGTGAACGCACACCTGCTCGCGCAGCCAGCCAGCGTTGCCGTAGGTGGCAAGGGTGAAGAAGCCGACCCAGAAGTAGGCCCAGCCATCGGCATCGCCTGTGAAGAACTCGATCAGCAGTTCACGGATCGGCGAGAAGTAGCCAACGAACGTGATGCCCGTGACGAAGCCGATCAGCAGCCATAGGCTGTGCTTGGCGAACTTGCGCAGAAACTTGTTGCCGCTCATGGGGGAGCGATCGAGCTTGATGCGCTGGTTGCGGTCGCCTTCGGTGACTTTTTCGCACCACATGAAGATCCACGTCCACACGCTTTGCGGGCAGGTGTAGCCACACCACACTCGGCCTGCGAATACGGTGATGAAGAACAGGCCGAAGGCGGCGACGATCAGAATGCCTGACAGCAGGATGAAGTCCTGGGGCCAGATGGTGGCGCCGAAGATATAGAACTTGCGCTCAGGCAGGTTCCACCACACCGCCTGGTGGCCGCCCCAGTTCAGCCAGACAGTGCCGAAGTACAGCAGAAACAGCACAGCCCCACCGACCATTCGCAATCTGCGGAATAGCCCGGTGAAAGCGCGGGTGTAGATTTTCTCGCGGGATGCGTAGAGGTCGACGGAATCCTTCCCTTTGCTGGCAGGCGGGGTGACGTCATGTACCGGAATTTGCTTGCTCATCATCAAGTCCCACGGCAGTGGAGAAAAGCCGCGGCCAGTGCGTGCCGGCCGCAGTCTCGCGCATGCTGCGTTGCGCTGCGAACCATGATACGCCGCTGATAGCGGTATGGGTTCGCGCTGCGACCTTTAGCCGCGTTGGGTTGGGGGCATGAATCGTGTTATGGGAACTGTCAATTGATCCAGGTCATCGGCTTGCAAAATATGCGCTGCCAATAACGGCCCCCTCGCAGGTTCACCTGCGAAGGGGCCAGGCCCTGACTATTGAGCCTGAGCCGGTTCCGGCTGATGCGACAGGCTGTAAACATAAGCCGCCAGCAAGTGCACCTTGTCGTTACCCTGCAGTTGTTCCTGGGCTGGCATCTGCCCTTGGCGGCCGTACCGAATGGTCTGCTGCAGTTGAGCAAAGCTCGAACCGTAGATGAATGCCTGGGGGTGGGTCAGGTTGGGCGCGCCCATGGCGGGCGTGCCTTTGCCTTCCGGCCCGTGGCAAGCCACGCAGTTGGTGGCAAAGATCTTCTGCCCGTTTTCGACATCGGCCTTGACGCCTTCGGGCAGCGTGCGGCCATCGAGCTTGCTGACCACGAACGCCGCCACATCAGCCACCCCTTGGTCACCGATGACCTGGCCCCAAGCCGGCATCACGCCGTGACGACCGCCCATGATGGTGGCCTTGATGGTTTCAGGCTCGCCACCCCAACGCCAGTCGTTGTCGGTGAGGTTAGGGAAGCCGAAGGCGCCCTTGGCGTCGGAGCCGTGGCACACCGAGCAGTTGGAGGCGAACAGGCGTGCGCCCATTTTCAATGCTTGCGGGTCCTTGGCCACCTCCTCGATGGGCATGGCGGCGTACTTGGCGAAGATTGGCCCGAAGCGCGCGTTGGCCTTGGCCATTTCCTTTTCCCACTCATGCACGCCGGTCCAGCCGGCCTGGCCGTTGGAGAACTCGGTCTGCTTGTCGTTATCCAGGTACGAGTAGCCCGGCAGAATGCCTTTCCAATTGCCCAGGCCGGGGTACAGCACCAGGTAGCCCAAGGCAAAGATGATGGTGCCGACGAACAGCCAGAACCACCACTTGGGCAGTGGGTTGTCATACTCCTCGATACCGTCGAAGGCATGCCCGACGGTTTCGTCGGTGACCTCTTCACGCTGGCCCTTGCGGGTCGACAGCAACAGCCAGGTCAGGGCGAAGATGGTGCCCAGGGTCAGGACGGTAACGTACAGACTCCAGAAGGTTGTCATTGTTGTTTGCTCCCAGAAGCTTTCACTTGCTCGACGTGCTTGCTGGCCTCGGGATCATCCGCGAAGGGCAGTTGGGTCGCTTCGTCGAAATCCTTCTTGCGCCGTGGGCTGAATACCCACAACGCCAGGCCCACGAAGGCCACCATCACCACGACGGTACCCAGGCCACGAATCATCCCGATGTCCATTGAGCCTCACCGTTTGCTTTTGATGATGGTGCCAAGGCCCTGCAGGTACGCCACCAGAGCGTCCATTTCGGTCTTGCCTTTGACCGCGTCGCGGGCGCCGGCGATGTCGGCGTCGCTGTACGGGGTGCCGAGGGTGCGCAGCACTTCCAGCTTTTTCGCGGTGTCCTTGCCGTCGAGCTTGTTCTCTACCAACCATGGATAGGCAGGCATCTTCGATTCCGGCACCACGTTGCGCGGGTTGTACAGGTGCGCACGGTGCCAGTCGTCGGAGTAGCGGCCGCCGACGCGGGCAAGGTCCGGCCCGGTGCGCTTGGAGCCCCACAGGAACGGGTGGTCCCAAACGCTTTCACCGGCAACCGAATAGTGGCCATAGCGCTCGGTTTCGGCGCGGAACGGGCGGATCATTTGCGAATGGCAGCCGACACAGCCTTCACGGATGTAGATATCGCGGCCTTCAACTTCCAGGGCGGTGCGCGGCTTCATGCCTTCGACCGGTTTGTTGGTTACGTCCTGGAAAAACAGTGGGACGATTTGGGTCAGGCCACCGACGCTCACGGCGATGACCATGAAGAAGGCCAGCAGGCCTATGTTCTTCTCGACGGCTTCATGCTTCATCAGTGCGCTCCCACGACGACGATCTTGGCGGCTTCCTCAGCCTGCACCGGGTTGGCGGCCCGAACGGTACGCAGCACGTTGTAGGCCATCAGCAGCATGCCGCTGGCGAAGAACGCGCCGCCCAAGGCGCGGACGATATAGCCAGGGTGGCTGGCCTGCAGCGCTTCGACGAAGGAGTAGGTGAGCGTGCCGTCATCGTTGATGGCGCGCCACATCAGGCCTTGGGTGATACCGTTGACCCACATCGAGGCGATGTACAGCACGGTGCCGATGGTCGCCAGCCAGAAATGTGCGTTGATCAGGCCGATGCTGTGCATCTGCTCGCGGCCGTAGAGTTTCGGGATCATGTGGTAAACCGCACCGATCGAGATCATCGCTACCCAGCCCAGCGCGCCAGCATGCACATGGCCGATAGTCCAGTCGGTGTAGTGCGACAGCGAGTTCACGGTTTTGATGGCCATCATCGGGCCTTCGAAGGTGGACATCCCGTAGAACGCCAGCGATACCACCAAAAAGCGCAGGATCGGGTCGGTGCGCAATTTGTGCCAGGCGCCGGAGAGCGTCATCATGCCGTTGATCATGCCGCCCCAGCTTGGCGCCAGAAGAATGATCGACATCACCATGCCCAGCGACTGCGCCCAATCCGGCAGGGCGGTGTAGTGCAAGTGGTGTGGGCCGGCCCAGATGTACAGGGTGATCAGCGCCCAGAAGTGAACGATCGACAGACGATAGGAATAGATTGGCCGCTCGGCCTGCTTGGGCACGAAGTAGTACATCATCCCCAGGAAACCCGTGGTGAGGAAGAAGCCTACCGCGTTATGGCCGTACCACCATTGAATCATCGCATCGGTGGCGCCTGCATAGGCCGAGTACGACTTGAACAGGCTGACCGGCAGCGAGATGTGGTTGACGATATGCAGCATCGCGGTGACCACGATGAAGGCGCCGTAGAACCAGTTGCCGACATAAATGTGCTTGGTCTTGCGCTTGACGATGGTGCCGAAGAACACCAGCCCGTAGGTGACCCAGACAATGGCCAGCAGTATTGCCAGCGGCCATTCGAGCTCGGCGTATTCCTTGGTCGTGGTCAGGCCCATCGGCAAAGTGATCAGCGCACCGACGATTACCGCCTGCCAACCCCAGAAGGTGAAGGCGGCCATGCCGTCGGAGATCAGCCGGGTCTGGCAGGTACGCTGCACCACATAATAGCTGGTGCCAAACAGCGCACAGCCACCGAAGGCAAAAATGACCAGGTTGGTGTGCAGTGGGCGCAGGCGGCCGAAGCTGGTCCAGGGCAGATCCAGGTTCAATTGCGGCCACACCAGCTGCGAGGCGATGAAGACGCCCAGGCCCATGCCAAGGATCCCCCAGACCACCGTCATGATGGCGAACTGGCGGACGACCTTATAGTTGTAAGCAGTCGGACTGATTGCTGTGCTCATGCTAAGGTTCCACGGTTTTGGTGTTCTTGTTGGTCGAAAATCGGCGCCGGTCGCGTTGACCACTGGGGTTACGGCAACGCAAGGCTGTAGGCGCCGACCCGTGTCCGGGCCCTTTCGTCGATGTCCCACGTGAAAGGGTCGGGACAATTGTACACAAATAAATATTTGTAATGTGTACCGTTTTTCAAATTTTTCTGATCGATCGGTCAGGCTTTTTTTGCGGTGGCGTCGGGCTG
>NZ_JBJJLN010000031.1:0-54737 GCF_046230725.1 Pseudomonas sp. KCJK9000
CCGGCAATTAAAAAGGGCCGCGTTGCGGCCCTTCATCTAACGTGCTGCTTACTGCGCACCTGGGTCAGCAACAAGGCGGCCGGTAGCCTTGGTCAGGGCTGACAGAAACTCCTGCTGCAGCTCTGGATCATTGCGCGTCAGCTCGATCAGGCTTTGCTCCATCTCGCTGGCTTCTTCCTCAAGGCCCAGTTCGGACAAGCGCTTGACCCGATGTACCCACTGCCCGACATCGTCATCTTCCAGGTCATCGAAGATCAGCTCATGGGCTTCGCGCAGCTTGTCGCGCAAAGTAGCGCTGACCAGCAGACTTGCATCGCCTCGTACGCCATTGTCCTCGTCCACCACCTGCAGGTGCAGGGTGCCGACGTGGTTCAGATGTTGTTCCGAGAACGGACTGTCCAACAGGTTCAAGCGCAGCACGCCGTTTTTGTCGGTAGTCAGCTCGTGGGTCATCTTGCCAGCCTTGACTTCGACCAGTCGCTCGCTCCAAGGGATGCTGGTGAACTCTTCGCGCTTGTCCTTCTGTACTTCGCTGATGCCTGCCAGATTCTGTTGCGCGCGGCCATTGGATGGCGCGTTCATGAACGGGTTAAGCCCATCGACGCCGTAGCTTAGCCAGTCATGGGTCATGCTTTGCGGAAGATTGCCCAGAGCGAACACGTTCACCACATTGGCGCCGATGCCTGCCACTACGGCCACCGCACCAAGCGGGATCTCATAGATCTCCCGCCAGGGTTGGTAAGGTGTGTAGCGATCGTAGCGCCGGGTCACTTCGTAGTCGGTGACCTCGAAACGCTTCTGTTCATGGATGCGCACCCGCCGTTGCGGAAGCTCCATCACCTTGGGCTCGCCGACATCTATCTGCAGGGTGTGTTCGAGCAGCTTGCGCTCGACGCGCTCCTCATGGTCGCTGCGCTGAGACATCTGGTTGGCGCAACCACTGACGAGCAGAGCACCGCACAATGCGGTGCCCCCCAGGGTAAAGGTACTTCGCTTGGACATGATCACTCGTGCATTGATTATCAGCGGCGAACGCGGGCCTGCAGGAAGCTCAGCACTTCGTTGAGCGGCAGCTGCTTGGCGTCCTGCTCGGTGCGGTGCTTGTACTCCAGATTACCGTCGGCAAGGCCCCGGTCGCTGACCACGATCCGGTGCGGGATGCCGATCAGCTCCATATCGGCGAACTTGATGCCGGGGCTGGTTTTCTTGTCGCGGTCGTCCAGCAGCACCTCGTAGCCGGCCGCGGTCAGTTCGGCGTACAGCTTGTCGGTGGCCTCGCGCACCACGTCGGTTTCATAGCGCAGCGGCACCAGGGCGATCTGGAAGGGCGCCAGGGCGTCGTTCCAGATGATGCCCTTGTCGTCGTAGCTCTGCTCGATCGCGGCGGCAACTACGCGGGACACGCCGATGCCGTAGCAGCCCATGGCCAGAGTGACCGGCTTGCCATTCTCGCCCAGTACCTGGCACTTAAGAGCCTCGCTGTACTTGGTGCCCAGCTGGAAGATGTGACCTACTTCGATGCCGCGCTTGATTACCAGGGTGCCTTGGCCATCCGGGCTTGGGTCGCCTTCGACGACATTGCGCAGGTCGGCGACCTGCGGAACTGGCAGGTCACGCTCCCAGTTCACGCCGAAGTAGTGCTTATCGTCGATGTTGGCGCCAATGCCGAAGTCGCTCATCAGTGCGACCGAACGATCGATTACGATTTCCAGTGGCAGGTTCAGCGGGCCGAGCGAACCTGCGCCAGCGCCGATGGCTTCGCGCAGTTCGGCATCGGTGGCCATGACCAGTGGGTCGGCAACCTGTTCCAGCTTGGCGGCCTTGATTTCGTTGAGCTCGTGGTCGCCACGCACGATCAGGGCGACCAGCTTGCCTTCCTCGGCGCCACGCACGATCAGGGTCTTGACGGTCTTTTCGATAGCCAGGCCGTGGTTTTCCACCAATTGCGCGATGGTCTTGGCATTAGGGGTGTCCACCAGGCGCAGTTCTTCGGTTGGCGCAGGGCGCACGGTTTCGCGCGGGATGGCTTCGGCCTTCTCGATGTTGGCAGCGTAATCGGAGCTGTCGCTGAAGATCACGTCGTCTTCGCCCGATTCGGCCAGCACGTGGAATTCGTGGGAGTAGCTGCCACCGATGGAGCCGGTGTCGGCCTGCACCGGACGGAAGTCCAGGCCCAGGCGGGTGAAGATGTTGCTGTACGCCTGGTGCATGCGGTCGTAGGTTTCCTGCAGGGAAGCCTGATCGGCATGGAAGGAGTAGGCGTCCTTCATGATGAACTCGCGGCCGCGCATCAAGCCGAAGCGTGGGCGGATCTCATCACGGAACTTGGTCTGGATCTGGTACATGTTGAGTGGCAGCTGTTTATAGCTGGACAGCTCGTTGCGGGCCAGGTCGGTAATCACTTCTTCGTGGGTCGGGCCGACGCAGAACTCGCGCTGATGGCGGTCTTTGAGACGCAGCAGCTCGGGACCGTACTGCTCCCAGCGGCCCGATTCCTGCCAAAGCTCGGCAGGTTGGATGCTTGGCATCAGCACTTCCAGGGCACCGGCGGCGTTCATTTCCTCGCGCACCACGGCCTCGACCTTGCGCATTACCCGCAGGCCCATTGGCAGCCAGGTGTACAGGCCGGAGGCCAGTTTGCGGATCATGCCGGCACGCAGCATGAGCTGATGGCTGATGACCACTGCATCGGCAGGGGTTTCTTTCTGGGTGGCGAGCAAATATTGACTGGTGCGCATGGTTAGCCGTGTCGATTGCCTAAGACGTTGAAATAGCCCCGCATTGTACGGGGGTGAAACGAAGGCGTACAGGATGCCCCAGGGCGTGGCAGTTGTCAGCCAAGAAAAAGCCCGGCAACTGTGCCGGGCTTTTCAGGTGCGGTGCACTATAAGCCAGGCTTACAGGATGCTCAGCGGGTACTCGACGATCAGGCGCAGTTCGTCGATCGAGCTCGAACCGTAGTAAACGCCATCGCTGGAGCGGTAGGTAGCCTGACGCACGCGGAAGCTCAGGTCCTTGGCTGGGCCTTCTTGCAGCACGTACTTGACGTCTACGTCACGTTCCCATTCCTTGCCATTGCTGGTGGAACCGGTGTTGGCATCGCTACCACGCACGTAACGGGTCATGAAGGTCAGGCCTGGCACGCCGTATTCGGCGAAGTTCAGGTCGTAGCGAGCCTGCCAGGATTTTTCGTCTTCAGCGTTGAAGTCGGAACGGGCCACGGAGTTGGCCAGGAAGACGGTGCCGCCGCCGTCCACGCCGTAGCCGTAGTCGCCGTCGCCGGTGACTTTCTGGTAGGCCAGGGTGAAGGTGTGAGCGCCGATGTTATAAGCGCCGGACAGGCTGAAGGCGCGGTTGTCGAGCTTGGTCACGCCATCTTTCTCGGCGCGCTGCAGGCCCTGGCCATCGCTTTTGGTGTCATAGATGTTGAAGTCGAACACCAGGCCTTGCTTGTCCGAGAGTGGCAGAGCCCAGTTCACGTTGGCGTAGTACTTGCGCCAGTAGTCTTCGACCTTGGAGTAGTACAGGCTGGTGGAAACGTTGTCGGTGAAGGCATAGGTGCCACCAATGACGTCGGCTTCTTTGAGGTGCAGGCTGTCATGGAAGGTCTGGGACTGAGCGTTCAGCGCGGTGAAGCGGCCGGCGTTCAGGGTCAGGCCCTTGATTTCGCTGCTGGTGATCAGAGCGCCTTGGGCTACTTCTGGCAGCAAGCGGCTGTCATCGGTGGCGAACACTGGCATGGCAGTGAACTGATCGCCGACTTTCAGCACGGTATCGGAGATGCGCAGCTTGACTGCGCCGCCGCCTTCGGAGAATTCGTCCTGGGCACGGCCATCGGCGTCAGTCGGGAACTGGCCGGTGCTGTGGCGGCCTTTGCCGCTGTCGAGTTTCAGGCCGAGCATGCCGATGGCATCGATACCCACACCGACGGTGCCTTGGGTAAAACCAGACTCGTAAGTGCCCAGGAAACCAAGGCCGGTTTCTTCCACGCGGCTTTGAGAGCCTGGCGCGTTGTTACGGAAATCGCGGCTGAAGTACAGCATGCGAGTCTTGACGTTCAGCTTGCTGTCTTCGAGGAAGCCCTTGGATTCGTCCTGGGACGAGGCTACGGCCATCTGCGAGGTCCCTGCCGCAACGGCCAGGGCGATCATGCTCCACTTCATCACGCGCATCGTGACTTGCTCCTTTGGTTTTTAGGAAGAGTACCGCTGCGCCCAAGTTTTTTAGTTATATGGGGCAGCTCTTTCTTGTTATGTCGGCGGAAATGTATAGCACGCTGACTGTTGTTGGCGATATGGCAAAGATCATCTTTACGGAACTTTTTGGCCATGTCGCTTTTAAGTATTTCCCTGTCGCAAATCACGCTCCGGCTTAACGGTTCGTGAAACTCCAGCGCTGTCTCAATGCCTGGTTCTGCAGCTTTGCAGCGTCCTGGCGAATGAAACTCCCTGGTGTACCCATATCGCTGTGGTTGTCTGTCGCGTCACCGGACATTGCAGGTGTCGTGCCGACTTGGCGTGGAAGGAATGCAACAAGCGTGCACAAAATTAACAACGGCTAATGAAATTTTCACAAATGCGGTGAGGCCCGGCGCGAAACCGCCGAAAACACGGGCTAGAAGCTGTCAGATGGTGTACCAGCTTCGAGGTCGGTCGCCAGGAAAAAAGCTGCCATAAAAGTCAATGTGTTACCGGCAACTGTTGATCCACAGTCACTCATGTGAGTAGAAGTGTGGTGCTACCGCCATTTGCGGCATCATTTTGGTGCGAAAAGTAGCGCTGTGTTACCGCAATTGTGCGCGACCTGCAGGTTGACTAGTTTCGGCCTGCATCGCGGGCGGTTTCATGCCGGTTCAAGCGAAGCACGGTATCCTTGGCGCATCCTGTTAAGAGTGGAGACTTTTTGTGTTTGATATGGATTCGCGTTTGCAACAAGATTCCCTGGTGCTGGGTGATTTGCCGTTATGCCGTTTGTTACTCAGCAAAGATGCCAATTATCCCTGGTTCATACTGGTGCCCAGGCGAGCAAATGTGAGCGAAGTGTTCGACCTGAGCGCGCAAGACCAAGCGCAGCTCTGGAAAGAAACGACCAACCTTGCCCAGGCGCTTAAACAGGAATTCGCAGCGGACAAGATGAATGTCGCGACCCTTGGGAATGTGGTCGGCCAGCTGCATATGCATGTGATCGTTCGCTACGAGACTGACGCAGCGTGGCCTGCACCGGTCTGGGGCAAAGTGCCGGCAAGCGAGTATATTTCGGGGCAGGTCGACGCGATTCGTCAGCGCCTGCGCACAATGCTGACCCAAGATTATCAAGAGGCTCCCTATGTCGCCGGATGAGCGCATCATCGAACTGGAGACCCGTCAGGCCTTCCAGGACGATACGATTCAGGCACTCAATGATGTGGTGATCGAGCAGGGGCGGGTGATCGAGCGCTTGCAACTGCAAATGGCCGAGCTGATCAAGCGCTACGAGGAGATGGTGGGGCAATACGGTAGTGAGGGAGAAGAAGCGCCGCCGCCACATTATTGATAGGTCAGCCCTGGGTTGCTCCAGGGCTGGGCAGTTTCAGCGACGGTTGACCGCGACCACGTCTTCGGCCTGCAGGCCTTTGTCCCGGTGCATCACTGAGAATTCGACGCGCTGGCCTTCGACCAGAATGCGGTGCCCTTCGCCACGGATGGCGCGGAAGTGAACGAAGATGTCGTCACCCGAATCGCGGGAGATGAAGCCAAAGCCCTTGGATGTGTTGAACCACTTTACGGTGCCAGTATCGCGGGTGCCGGCTTGTGCGGCTGTGCCTTGGTTGGTGCGACCCTTTTTATTGCTGCGGGCAAATGCGGCTGTCAGGTGCAAGGCAACTGCCAGTGCGGCGCAGACCAGCGCCGCCAGGTTGCCCATTTCCGGGCGTGCCAGCAGCGTCAGGGCCTGCAGTACAACAGCCACCGCGAGTAGGGCACACGCCAGGTATTGCAGCTGTTGTCGCGCGCCGCGGTAGTAAACCGGCACGACGGGGGCTAGCAGCAGGTTGAGCAGGCCCAGCAGCGCCAGATAGACCGCGTCGGGTTGCTGCAGGAAAGGGGTTGCCTCGGTTCTAAGGCTGGGCATGAGCGCGAGCAGCAAGGCCGCAACGCCCGTCACCAGATGGACGATCTTGAACATGGTATGGCTCACAGTTGATTAGGCCGATCACAGGAAGAGCTGGGTGCACGGTGCGCATGAGGTATTAAGCGCGAACACATGGCGGGCCAGCCTATGCACCCGGGCAATAACTGTCCGCACGGGTGGCACGTTGCCTATTTAACAGCAAAGGCACGGGCTTCTCAAACCGAAGGCCGCCGCGCGGTCGCGCGTTGGCCTAGATGCATTTATTTGCGCGGGAAGGTTTTGCCGCTGCTTCCCGCGCCTCGCTCGGCGCTTCATTGAGCCCCAGTTGAGTGAGCTGAGGATGTGGCCAGATGCAAGCAGTCAAGCGTACGGTGAGGGCAGGGGGGTGGCCTGGCAAGCACTGCATAGACCCGTTCAAGGCCGATTTCGATATGTTGCAGACCCAGCCGGTTTCGCGCTCGGTACGGTTGAACGGTTTCTCCACCTGCCTGCGTCTGGAGGCAGTGTACTGGGGTATCCTGGAGCAGATCGCTGCTGTCAATCAGTGTTCGATCAGTGCCGTGCTGTCTTATGTCGATCGCGAGGTGCATCTGCGCCAGGGCGGGGTGCGCAACTTCAGCGGTTTGATCAGAGTGATCTGCGTCGCTTGGTTGCTCGACCCCCCGAGCGTACGCTGATCGCCCGGCGGGCTGCGCAGTGTCGGTTAACCATATATAATCCCGCTTTTTGCTGCCCCCGGCAGCCAGCGTTGTGGTTGACGAGAGACGTTCATGCCCCTTTATGACTATCAATGTGCTTCCTGCGATCACCGGATGGAGGTGCTGCAGAAAATCAGCGCTTCACCGCTGACCGACTGCCCCGCCTGTCAGGCGCCGGCCTTGAAGAAACTGCTGTCGGTCCCTGGCTTTCGCCTCAGTGGCAATGGCTGGTACGAAACCGACTTCAAGACCGGGGCAAAAAAGAACCTGGCCGGTGGCGATAAAGCCGACTGAGTTGAATTGAAGTAGCCGGGTCTTGCAGTATTAGCCCTCTGGGCGGCCAAGGCCTCCAACGAATACACGAATCACGAGAAGCGAAACCACCATCATGATGCGCAGCCATTATTGCGGCCAACTGAACGAGAGCCTGGACGGCCAGGAAGTCACCCTTTGCGGCTGGGTCCATCGTCGCCGCGACCACGGCGGGGTGATCTTCCTCGACATCCGTGACCGCGAAGGCATGGCCCAGGTCGTTTTCGACCCGGATCGCGCCGACACCTTCGCCGCTGCCGACCGCGTACGCAGCGAGTACGTCGTGCAGATCACCGGCAAAGTGCGCAAGCGCCCCGACGGCGCGGTGAACGCCAACATGGCGTCTGGCGCCATCGAGATCCTCGGCTACCAGCTGAACGTGCTCAACGAAGCGGAAACCCCACCGTTCCCGCTGAACGAGTACTCCGACGTCGGTGAGGAAACCCGCCTGCGTTACCGCTTCATCGACCTGCGTCGCCCGGAAATGGCCGACAAGCTGCGCCTGCGCTCGCGCATCACCAGCAGCATCCGCCGCTTCCTCGACGAAAACGGCTTCCTCGACGTCGAAACCCCGATCCTCACCCGCGCCACCCCTGAAGGTGCGCGTGACTATCTGGTGCCAAGCCGTACCCACGCGGGCAGCTTCTTCGCCCTGCCGCAGTCGCCTCAGTTGTTCAAACAGTTGCTGATGGTTGCCGGTTTCGACCGCTACTACCAGATCGCCAAGTGCTTCCGCGATGAAGACCTGCGTGCAGACCGCCAGCCGGAATTCACCCAGATCGACATCGAGACCAGCTTCCTCGACGAAACCGAGATCATGGGCCTGACCGAGGGCATGATCCGCAAGCTGTTCAAGGAAGTGCTCGACCTGGAGTTTGGCGAGTTCCCACACATGACCTTCGAAGAGGCCATGCGTCGCTACGGTTCCGATAAGCCAGACCTGCGTAACCCGCTGGAATTGGTAGATGTTGCCGACCAGCTCAAGGACGTGGATTTCAAGGTCTTCGCAGGCCCTGCCAACGATCCTAAGTGCCGTGTCACCGCCCTGCGCCTGCCTGGCGGCGCCAGCATGCCGCGCAGCAAGATCGACGAATACACCAAGTTTGTCGGCATCTACGGTGCCAAGGGCCTGGCCTACATCAAGGTCAATGAGCGCGCCAAGGGCGTTGAAGGCCTGCAGTCGCCAATCGTCAAGAACATTCCTGAGGCCAACCTCAACACCATTCTCGACCGCGTTGGTGCAGTCGATGGTGACATCGTGTTCTTCGGTGCCGACAAGTTCAAGGTCGTCAGCGAAGCCCTGGGCGCGCTGCGTATCCGCCTGGGCCACGACTTCGAGCTGCTGACCTGCGAGTGGGCACCGATGTGGGTGGTCGACTTCCCGATGTTCGAAGAGAACGAAGACGGTAGCTTCACCGCGCTGCACCACCCGTTCACCGCCCCCAAATGCACCCCGCAAGAGCTTGAGGCCAACCCGGCCACTGCCTTGTCGCGGGCGTACGACATGGTGCTCAACGGTACTGAGCTCGGTGGTGGTTCGATTCGTATTCACCGCAAGGAAATGCAGCAAGCGGTATTCCGCCTGCTGGGGATCGAGGCAGAGGAGCAGGAAGAGAAGTTCGGCTTCCTGCTCGATGCACTGAAGTTCGGTGCACCGCCTCACGGTGGCCTGGCCTTTGGCCTGGACCGTCTGGTCATGCTGATGACCGGCGCTCAGTCGATTCGCGAAGTGATCGCCTTCCCGAAAACCCAGAGCGCCGCGTGCGTCATGACCCAGGCTCCTGGCATGGTCGACGCCAAAGCCCTGCGCGAGCTGCACATCCGTCTGCGCGAGCAGACCAAGGTCGAGTAATCGGCCCTGGGCGCATCCGGCGGGTGCGCCCTGGCGCTTCGGCGCAGTATTCCCACGTTCCGCCCTTCGGGGCGGAACCTGTTTCTGTTTCAAGGATTCGGAGTCGTTATGGCTGGTCATTCCAAGTGGGCGAACATCAAGCACCGCAAAGAGCGCCAGGATGCCAAGAGAGGCAAGATCTTCACCAAGTGGATCCGTGAGCTGACCGTTGCCGCCAAGCAGGGTGGTGGCGATCCGGCCTCCAACCCGCGTCTGCGTCTGGCGTTGGACAAGGCACTGGGTGCCAACATGAGCCGCGACATCATCGATCGCGCTGTCGCCCGTGGCGCGGGTACCAACGAGAGCGACAACGTCGAAGAGCTCAGCTACGAAGGGTACGGGCCCGGTGGCGTGGCGATCATGGTCGAGGCCATGACCGACAACCGCAACCGCACCGCCGCCGCCGTGCGCCATGCCTTCACCAAATGTGGCGGCAACCTTGGCACCGACGGCTCGGTGGCCTACCTGTTCGAGCGCAAGGGGCAGATCAGTTTCGCTCCGGGTATCGAGGAAGATGCCCTGATGGAAGCCGCCATGGAGGCCGACGCTGACGATGTAGTGGCCAACGACGACGGTTCGTTCGAGGTCTTCACCTCGTTCAACAGCTTCTACGCGGTACGTAACGCGCTGGAGGAAGCAGGCTTCAAGGCCGCTGACGCGGAAATCGTCATGCAGCCGACTACCAGCGCCGATCTCGACCAGGACGGCGCCGAGAAGGTGCTCAAGCTGATCGACATGCTCGAAGACCTGGACGACGTACAGAACGTCTATTCCAACGCGCAGATTTCCGACGAGATCATGGAAAAACTTGGCTAAGGTGATTTGGCATCCTGTGCCATCGCCGTGAGCTTCTCAGCGCCTGTGCCGGCCCCTTCGCGGGTATGTCTGTTACCACATTGTGTGTGGATGCAGGCATAACAGCGAAGGGGCCGGCAATCTTTTTACCAATGTAACCTCTGAATGACAGGCGCTATGACTCTGATTCTTGGTATCGACCCCGGCTCACGCATCACTGGTTACGGAGTGGTCCGCCAGACCGCCCGCGGCTGTGAATACGTCGCGTCGGGCTGCATTCGCACTGGCAGTGGTGAACTGCACGAGCGGCTGCAGATTGTTTTTCGCGGTGTCAGCCAGATCATCGCCCAGCACGGCCCTGTCACCATGGGCATCGAACGGGTATTCATGGCACGCAACGCCGACTCTGCGCTCAAGCTCGGCCAAGCCCGTGGCGCGGCCATCGTGGCAGCGGCCGAGGCGGGGCTGGAGATTGCCGAGTACAGTGCCAGCCAGGTCAAGCAAGCTGTTGCCGGCAGCGGTGGGGCCAATAAAGAGCAGGTGATGCTGATGGTCATGCATTTGCTCAAGTTGACTCAGAAGCCGCAGATCGATGCTTCCGACGCCTTGGCCATCGCCTTGTGTCATGCCCATACCCGCTCAAGCCTAGTGCCCCACGGCCTGGCAACCGCTAGGCGGCGTGGCGGGCGCTTGCGTCTGTAACCGCTTCATGCGCTGATACACATTTTGTTCGGGTGAAACGGTCACCCGACACTTTTGCTGATAGGGTTGAGCGGTCTTCGACCGGCTCCCCGAGAGGAAGGAACGGAACGTGATTGGACGTTTGCGCGGTACCCTGGCGGAAAAACAGCCACCGCATCTGATTATCGACTGCAACGGTGTGGGTTACGAACTGGAAGTGCCCATGACGACCCTGTATCGCCTGCCCAAGGTTGGCGAGCAGGTGACCGTGCACACCCATCTGGTGGTGCGCGAAGATGCTCACTTGCTTTACGGCTTTGCCGAAAAACGTGAACGCGAGCTGTTCCGTGAGTTGATCCGCCTCAATGGAGTAGGCCCCAAGCTTGCTCTGGCGTTGATGTCAGGCCTCGAAGTGGACGACCTAGTCCGCTGCGTGCAGGCCCAAGACGCAGCGGTGCTTGTGCGCGTGCCAGGTGTCGGTAAAAAAACCGCCGAGCGCCTGCTGATCGAACTCAAGGATCGTTTCAAGGCCTGGGAAACCTCCCCGGCAATGTTCACCCTGGTTTCCGACGGCCCGCTGCCACTTGCCAGCGAGTCCAGTGCCGAAGCCGATGCCGTCAGCGCCCTGGTTTCTCTGGGTTACAAACCCCAGGAAGCCAGCAAAGCCATTGCCGCCATCAAAGACAAGGCCGGCCTTAGCAGTGAAGAACTCATCCGTCGCAGCCTTAAAGGGATGATTACCAAGTGATCGAAGCCGACCGCCTGATCGCTGCCAGTGGCCGCGACCGTGAAGAGGTACAGGACCGGGCGATCCGCCCCTTGCGCCTGGACGAGTACATCGGCCAGCCAGTGGTGCGTGAGCAGATGGCCTTGTTCATCCAGGCAGCGCGCGGGCGTGGCGAGTCACTTGACCACACACTGATATTCGGCCCACCAGGGTTGGGCAAAACCACCCTGGCCAACATCATCGCCCAGGAAATGGGGGTTTCGGTCAAAAGCACCTCGGGTCCGATACTTGAAAGGCCGGGTGACTTGGCGGCCATGCTCACCAACCTGGAACCGCACGATGTGCTGTTCATCGACGAAATCCACCGCCTGTCCCCAGTAGTCGAAGAGGTCCTTTATCCAGCGATGGAGGACTTCCAGCTGGACATCATGATCGGTGAAGGCCCCGCGGCCCGTTCGATCAAGCTCGACTTGCCGCCGTTCACGCTGGTGGGCGCTACCACGCGCGCGGGGATGCTCACCAACCCGTTGCGTGACCGCTTCGGTATCGTGCAGCGCCTGGAGTTCTATAGCGACAAGGACCTTGCCACCATCGTCAGTCGTTCGGCCAACATCCTGGGCCTGGCAATCGAGGATCACGGCGCCTACGAAATCGCCCGGCGCGCGCGCGGCACCCCGCGAATCGCCAACCGCCTGTTGCGCCGAGTGCGCGACTACGCCGAGGTGCGTGGCAAAGGCCAGATCACCAAGGCGGTAGCCGACATGGCGCTGAACCTGCTGGACGTCGATGAGCGCGGCTTCGATCACTCCGACCGGCGCTTGTTGCTGACCATGATCGAGAAGTTCGACGGTGGGCCGGTGGGCGTGGACAACCTGGCCGCAGCCATCAGCGAGGAACGTCATACCATCGAGGATGTACTCGAGCCCTACTTGATCCAGCAGGGGTACATCATGCGTACGCCCCGTGGGCGGGTGGTGACCCGACATGCTTACCTGCACTTTGGCCTGAACGTGCCTGGCAGCTTGGGGGGTGCCGGTGATTTTTCCGATCCAGGCGATGAATGACAGATCGAAACGGGCTTTTCGTGGTCCTACCGCTGGCATGCCTACCGAGTGCTGGCACTAGGACATTGATGATGAAAAAACAGTTGCCGAGGCGGATTGGCAAGCTGAGGAGTAAGCACTAGAGTATGCGCGCGCTAAATGGCCTGGAACCGTTCGCACACCGTTGTCGTGTCTATTACGAAGATACCGATGCCGGTGGCGTGGTGTATTACGTCAATTACCTGAAATTCATGGAGCGCGCGCGCACCGAGCGCCTGCGGCATCTGGGGTTTTCTCAGGCGCAGTTGGCCGAGGACAACCTGCTGTTCGTGGTCCATTCCAGCGAAGCCCGCTATCACGCGCCGGCACGCCTGGACGACGAGCTGAGGGTCACCGCGCAAGTACTTGAACTCAATCGCGCCAGCCTGCGCTTCGTGCAGCAGGTCTGGCGGGAAAAAGATGAAACGCTGCTCTGTGAAGGGCAGTTCCTGGTGGCCGCGGTGCGCGCCGACACTTTCAAACCCCGAGCCATACCGCCCCAGTTGCGCGACGCCTTTGCGGCGGACGGCTGGGGGAATCAATCGAACGCAGGAGAATAAGCGTGGAAGCTAACGTCGTCGACCATACCTCCATGTGGAGTCTGGTCAGCAATGCCAGCGTGGTGGTACAGCTGGTAATGCTGACCCTGGTGGCCGCCTCGGTCACTTCATGGATCATGATCTTCCAGCGCAGCGCCATGCTGCGCGCTGGTCGTCGTGCGCTGGATGCCTTTGAGGAACGCTTCTGGTCGGGTATCGACCTGTCCAAGCTGTATCGTCAGGCAGGCAGCAACCCAGACCCGGACTCGGGTGTGGAGCAGGTGTTCCGCGCCGGCTTCAAGGAATTTTCGCGTCTGCGCCAGCAGCCGGGCGTAGATCCTGACGCGGTGATGGAAGGCGTGGGTCGTGCCATGCGTGTGGCCATTTCCCGTGAAGAAGAAAAGCTCGAGCAGAGCCTGCCGTTCCTTGCCACGGTCGGTTCGACCAGCCCGTACATCGGCCTGTTCGGCACCGTTTGGGGCATCATGAACTCCTTCCGCGGCCTGGCCAGCGCCCAGCAGGCTACCCTGGCCACCGTGGCCCCGGGTATCGCCGAAGCACTGGTCGCCACGGCCATCGGCCTGTTCGCTGCCATTCCAGCGGTCATCGCCTATAACCGTTTTGCGGCGCGCAGCGAAGTGCTGATCGGCCGTTACTACACCTTCGCCGACGAGTTCCAGGCGATCCTGCACCGTAAAGTGCACACCAGCGAAGAGTAATCAGGTACAAGCCCATGGCCCGAGTTCGCCACAAACGCAAGCCCGTCGCCGAGATGAACGTGGTGCCCTACATCGACGTGATGCTGGTGCTGCTGGTCATCTTCATGGTGACGGCGCCCATGCTCAACCAGGGCGTGAAGGTCGACCTGCCCAAGGTTTCCAGCGAAGCCTTGCCGCAGGACAACAACGTCCAGATCCTCACCATTTCCATCAAGGCCGACAAGACCTACTACTGGAACCTTGGCAGTGAAGTCGACACCGACAAACAGATGGACAAGGCCATGACCTTGCCGGACATGACCAGCGCAGTGACCAAGATCATTGCCGCCGGGCGTGACCAAGGCAAGCAGACCCAGGTGTTCATTCGTGGCGACAAGGCTGTCGACTACGGTGCCGTCATGGGCGCCATGGGCGGGTTGCAGAAGGCCGGTGTCGGTAACGTTGGCCTGATTACCGAGGCGCCCTGATGCAACAGCGAGAGCCATCCGCCTCGGAAAGTTACTTCTGGCCCAGTATCTGGGCCATTGGCCTGCATGTACTGGTGTTCGCGCTGCTTTTCGTCAGCTTCGCCATGACGCCTGAATTGCCGCCTTCCAAGCCGATCGTTCAGGCTACGCTGTATCAGCTCAAGTCCAAGAGCCAGGCGACCACCCAGACCAATCAGAAGATTGCCGGGGAGGCGAAGAAAACTGCCTCGCGCCAGACTGAAGTCGAGCAGTTGGAACAGAAGAAAGTCGAGCAGGAGGCAATAAAGGCCGCGGAACAAAAGAAAGCAGACGCCGCTCAAAAGGCTGAGCAAGCCCGCGAGGCCGCCGAGGCCAAGAAGGCTGAGGAAGCAGCCAAAGCGGCCGAAGCCAAGAAAGCCGCCGAGTCTAAGAAGGCTGAGGAAGCCAAGAAAGCTGCCGAAAAGCAGCAGGCTGACATCGCCAAGAAAAAGGCTGAGGAAGAGGCGAAGAAGCAGGCCGAGGAAGAAGCCAAGAAACAAGCCGCCGAGGAGGCCAAGAAGAAGGCCGCCGAAGACGCGAAGAAAAAAGCAGCCGAGGACGCCAAGAAGAAAGCGGCGGCCGAGGAAGCGAAGAAGAAGGCAGCTGAAGAGGCCAAGAAAAAAGCCGCTGCAGACGCCCAGAAGAAAAAGGCACAGGAAGCGGCACGCAAGTCGGCAGAGGACAAGAAAGCTCAGGCCTTGGCCGAGCTGTTGTCCGACACCACCGAGCGGCAGCAGGCCCTGGCCGACGAGCAGGGTGACCAGGTAGCCGGCGATTTCGACGACCTGATTCGCATGCGAGCGGCCGAAGGTTGGGCTCGTCCGCCTTCCGCGCGTAAGGGCATGACGGTGACTCTGCAGGTCAACATGTTGCCAGACGGCACCATTACCGGCGTCAGCGTGATCAAGTCCAGTGGTGATGGTCCGTTCGATAGTTCGGCGGTGGCAGCAGTGAAAAACATTGGTCGTTTGACCGAGATGCAGGGTATGAAGCCGAGCGATTTCAACCGTTATCGTTCGTTCAAGATGACATTTACACCTGAGGATCTAGCGTTGTGATTAAACTCCTTCGAGGAATGCTGGTCATGCTCTGCTGCGTGGCTGGCATGGCCATGGCAGAGGAAAAGAACATCCTGGTCACCAGCGGCAGCGATCGGGCCACGCCCATTGCGGTAGTGCCGTTCGGTCTGCAGGGTGGCAGCGTGCTGCCAGAAGACATGGCCGATATCATTGGCAACGACCTGCGCAACTCCGGCTACTATTCGCCGATTCCGCGTCAGAACATGATCAGCCAGCCGACCCAGGCCAGCGAAGTCATCTTCCGTGACTGGAAAGCGTTGGGTGCCCAGTACGTCATGGTCGGCAGCATCGTGCCGTCGGGCGGTCGACTGCAGGTGCAGTACGCGCTGTTCAACGTCGCCACCGAGCAGCAAGTGTTGACCGGTAGCGTGGCGGGCACCGCCGACCAACTGCGCGACATGGCGCACTATATTGCCGATCAGTCGTTCGAAAAACTCACCGGTATCAAGGGCGCGTTCTCGACTCGCTTGCTGTACGTGACCGCCGAGCGTTTCTCCACCAACAACACCCGCTACACGCTGCAGCGTTCGGATTACGACGGGGCCCGCGCAGTCACCCTGTTGCAGTCCCGCGAGCCGATCCTGTCGCCACGCTTTGCGCCAGACGGCAAGCGTATCGCCTACGTGTCGTTCGAGCAAAAGCGCCCACGCATCTTCGTTCAGAACATCGATACGGGTCGTCGCGAGCAGGTGACCAACTTCGAAGGCCTCAATGGTGCGCCGGCCTGGTCGCCTGATGGTTCGCGTCTGGCGTTCGTGCTGTCCAAGGACGGCAACCCGGACATCTACGTGATGAACGTGGCCTCCCGCCAGATCAACCGTGTAACTGCAGGCCCAGGCATCAATACCGAGCCTTTCTGGGGCAAGGATGGCAACACGCTGTACTTCACCTCTGACCGCGGCGGCAAGCCACAGATCTACAAGCAGTCGGTCAGCGGCGGTGGGGCTGAGCGTGTAACTTTCGTAGGTAACTACAACGCCAACCCGAAACTCTCGGCCGATGAAAAAACGCTGGTAATGATTCATCGCCAGCAAGGTTTCACCAACTTCAAAGTGGCGGCACAGGACTTGCAGCGCGGAAGTGTAAAGATTCTCTCGGAAACGAGTCTTGATGAGTCGCCCACTGTTGCGCCAAACGGCACCATGCTAATCTACGCCACCCGCCAGCAGGGCCGGGGAGTCTTGATGCTCGTGTCGCTTAACGGCCGCGTGAGGCTCCCGCTTCCTACCGCTCAAGGCGAAGTCAGAGAACCGTCCTGGTCCCCTTACCTGAACTGATTGCGGCGTATAACGTTTTTGCTTAACACACTGGGGTTTCATTAGGAGTTTCACGATGGAAATGCTGAAGTTTGGTAAATTTGCTGCGCTGGCTCTGGCCATGGCCGTAGCTGTAGGTTGCTCCTCCAAAGGCGGTGACAACGCTGGTGAAGGCGCTGTTGACCCGAACGCTGGCTACGGTGCAAACACCGGCGCCGTTGACGGTTCCCTGAGCGAAGAAGCCGCCCTGCGCGCAATCACCACCTTCTACTTCGAATACGACAGCTCGGACCTGAAGCCAGAAGCCATGCGCGCTCTGGACGTTCACGCCAAGGACCTGAAAGCCAACGGCAACCGCGTTGTCCTGGAAGGTAACACCGACGAGCGCGGCACCCGCGAGTACAACATGGCTCTGGGTGAGCGTCGTGCGAAAGCCGTTCAGCGCTACCTGGTTCTGCAGGGCGTTTCCCCTGCTCAGCTGGAAGTGGTTTCCTACGGCGAAGAGCGTCCAGTTGCTACCGGCAACGACGAGCAGTCCTGGGCTCAGAACCGTCGCGTAGAACTGCGTAAGTAAGTTCTTATGCGTATGTGCCGTCGTGCTGTAACCGTCCTCGCACTCAGCCTACCGCTTTCGGCGTGGGCTGCGGTTCCTGTAGTTGATGACAACGGGGGTGCTTATCCACCTTCCGGTTATGGCACGAGCGGCGCCTATGCCGGTGCAGGGGCTTCGGCCCCTGCCTCGGCGCAGGGCCAGCTGTTCATGCAGTTGCAACAGATGCAGGATCAACTTTCCCGCCAGCAAGGCATCATCGAAGAGTTGCAGAACGATGTGTCGCGCATGAAGCAGGAAAACCTGGAGCGTTACCAGGACCTTGATCGTCGTATCAACAGTGGTGCCGCGCCTGCCGCGACTCCCGACAATTCTTCCACCGGTGGTGCATCCAATGCTGCCGTCGGTGCTGCAGCAGGCGCCGCTGGCGCTGCTGCGCAACAACCGGCCGCCAATAGCGAGCCCGGTGATCCGGCGAAAGAAAAGCTCTACTACGATGCGGCTTTCGACCTGATCAAGCAGAAAGACTTCGACAAGGCCACCCAGGCGTTCAATGCCTTCCTGCGCAAGTATCCCAACAGCCAGTACGCTGGCAATGCGCAGTACTGGTTAGGTGAAGTCAATCTTGCCAAGGGCGATCTGCCTGCGGCCAGCCAGGCTTTTGCCCAGGTCAGCCAGAAGTACCCCAAGCACAGCAAAGTGCCTGATTCGCTGTACAAACTGGCCGACGTCGAACGCCGCATGGGCCATACCGACAAGGTCAAAGGCATCCTGCAGCAGGTCATCAATCAGTACCCTGGCACGTCTGCCGCGCAACTGGCGCAGCGCGATCTGCAGAAGCTATAAGCTTCACCCATGAAATAAACCCGCGCTTGCCGCGGGTTTTTTCGTTAGAATCACGTCCCTTTTATAAACACGCTGTCACGGATAACGCCATGTCGAGTCCGAGGCAGTGCCTGACGGAGGCGGACAGCCTGTTTAGCTGTCACGCCCGTGGCGAGCATGCAAGACACCTTACGCATCACCGAAGTCTTTTACTCTTTGCAGGGTGAAACACGAACGGCTGGGCTGCCCACGGTATTCGTGCGCCTGACCGGTTGCCCCCTGCGCTGCCAATATTGCGACAGCGCCTACGCCTTCACTGGCGGTACGCTTCGTACTCTTGATTCGATCCTGGAGCAGGTTGCTGGCTTCAAGCCACGCTACGTCTGCGTCACCGGAGGCGAACCTTTGGCTCAGCCCAACGCGCTGGCGCTGTTGCAGCGCTTGTGCGATGCCGGCTACGAGGTCTCACTGGAGACCAGTGGCGCTCTCGACATTTCTGGCACCGATGTGCGTGTCAGCCGGGTGGTCGACCTCAAGACCCCAGGCTCGCAAGAGTCGCATCGTAACCGCTACGAGAACATCGAACAGCTGACCCGCAACGATCAGGTCAAGTTCGTCATTTGTTCCCGCGAGGACTATGACTGGGCGGTGTCCAAGCTGATCCAGTACAACCTGGCCGAACGTGCCGGCGAAGTATTGTTCTCGCCCAGCCACCATCAGGTGAGCGCCACTGACCTGGCCGACTGGATCGTTGCCGACAACTTGCCCGTACGCTTGCAGTTGCAGTTGCACAAGCTGCTGTGGAACGACGAACCCGGCCGTTGATTGAGGAGTGAATGAGATGACGGAAAAACGCGCGGTAATCCTGCTGTCCGGCGGCCTCGACTCGGCCACGGTCGTCGCCATGGCCAAAGCCGAAGGCTACAGCTGCTACACCATGAGCTTCGATTATGGCCAACGCCACCGTGCCGAGCTCATTGCTGCGGCACGCGTGGCCCGGGACCTTGGCGTGGTCGAGCACAAGGTCATCGGCTTGAACCTGGATGGAATAGGCGGCTCTGCCCTGACAGACAGCAGCATCGACGTGCCAGAGGCGCCGGGTGAGGGTATTCCTGTGACCTACGTGCCTGCCCGTAATACGGTGTTTCTTTCACTGGCCCTGGGCTGGGCGGAAGTGTTGCAAGCCCGAGATATCTTCATCGGCGTCAACGCCGTGGACTATTCCGGTTACCCGGATTGCCGCCCCGAGTTCGTCGATGCCTTCGAGCGCATGGCCAACCTGGCGACCAAGGCTGGCGTGCAAGGGCAGGGGTTCCGGATCCAGGCGCCGTTGCAGAACATGAGCAAGGCGCAGATCGTGCAGGCGGGTATTGCCCGTGGCGTAGACTACAGCCTGACGGTGTCCTGCTATCAGGCCAATGATGAAGGCCAGGCGTGCGGCAAATGCGACAGTTGCCGCCTGCGTGCCGAAGGTTTCAAAGCGGCGGGCGTCGACGACCCGACGCGCTACTTCTGACAAAAGGCTGCCGCAAGTATTGATTTCCCGTTAGAAATCAGTATTATACGCGCCATCCAACGGGTCGTTAGCTCAGTTGGTAGAGCAGTTGGCTTTTAACCAATTGGTCGTAGGTTCGAATCCTACACGACCCACCATATTCACAGCGGTTCGTGAGTGCTAGAGAGGGGGGCTTGCCACAGCCATGTCTAGTCTTGCAGCCGTCTGGAGCGAACCTTAGGCTCGCTTCACCGTGATGTCAATATGAAATAGCCCGCATCCTGCATTGGTTTGCGGGCTTTTTCGTTGGTACAGCCTTCGTTAGCACCTGCCTTCACTCCGGTCCGACCTGCGCCTAGTGCTCAAAGAAAAAAATCAGGAAAAACAGCTTCGTAGCTGGGGCAGATCATCGTTTTTCAGCCACGGCCATTTCTACACGCACGTTTTGGTCGACGAACACAATGCGCTCTTGCCCCACAAGCAGCGGGATTGCCATGGGGATACGGTCCCACTGCAGTAGCTCTAGCGCTTTTACATCGGCAGCTGCTAAGAGGCTCAGAGCAAGGAGCCAGGCGCGCATATTCATGGCTTCACCCCGGAGGGTTGCAGATCAACCTCGATGCGTTGCGGGTTGGACGCATAGCAGTTCCACATCAACCCGAACGGATTTTTCTCTGGGTTGACGTCGGCCCTGACGATGGACAGTGGGTAACGGGTCATTGCACGCTTGACCCGCTCGCCGTTCACCGACTCGTCAGCGAGCAGATCCAGGTTGACTGTCCAATCGTTGATTCCAATTTCTTCCACGCGTAGCACGCCAGGGTCGGTCAACCCGTGGCCAGGGATTTCTGAGACATTCCGCTCACGGCGGCGAAGCTCACCGGCGTTACGGCGCATCTCGTAGTCTTTCTGCAGGTATTCCTTGCAGCTAGGGGTCACGTAGGAGGCCAAGCGCTGGATGTTGTCCTGGTAGTCGTCCTCCCCGTTCTTCTCCCAACGCTGCATCTGCTGAAAGATGTAGAACCCAAATGCGTAGACGTTTTCTGGTGGTACCTCCCACCATTTGCGAGTGCTACCGGAGCGCAGATCCGGCGGCACATGCACGGTCAGGTCCTCGGGGGCTTTGTGCCAGCCATAGAACGCAAACAAACTGACTGCGCCCAGTACAATGACCGCGATCCGCAAGCTGAGAATGTGTGCTTGCTGAGCATCCACTCGTTTTCGAAAACTCATGAAGATCCCTACTTTCCTGTACGACGGCATGCCCACGCGCCCTTCCAGATGACCAACTGGGGGCCACCGAGGAAGGGGAAGTGTTGAGCCTTGTAGAACTGGAGCTGGCGGTAGAACCATGTATCCGGCCGGCCGCGCTTCATCTTCCGGAGAATTCGGCTTGCCACGGTCAAGCCCAAGGCGCCTCCGACAAGAGCACCAGCGACGAAAAGAGCTGGGTTGCCGAACAAGAACGACACGGGAATGCCCAGGATCAAACCCACACCTCCACACACGCCGATCGTTCCCCACATTTCATCAGCAGTGAGGCCGCCCATTACGATGGGCTGTCTATTCAAGTTGTGGGGGAGGAAGTCGAGCGTTCCATCCTTCAGGTAAGCGGTCTCAGCCACCTTGGGTCAACCTGTCACAGTATTCCGGTAGCCTTGGAGACCATGAAAATTCCCACACCGATAAGGCAGACGCCCACGACAGCGGTGAGCCCGAGATCCCGCCATTTTTTTTTGCCTTCGTGGATGTCGTGATACACCCCATAAGCGTGGCTGGAGACACCGATAATCATCCCGCCGAGCAGCAGGAGCCCGATTAGCATGAATGAGTCGTAACCGTAGTTTTGGATGGTCTGCAGCCAGCTCGATCCCTCGCCGCGTGTCGGGGGTTGTGCTCCTGGTAAAGCTGCAGCGGCAATGACTGGGTGCAGCCCCATGATCAATGCGGCGGTGCCGGTGAGTGACTTGGTGATGGTGCGAATAGACATCGGTTAGCTCCTTGGCTAGCTGAGTACGAGTGTGGAGAGGATCAGCAGCAGGACGATGACCTTGACGGTCGAGGCGGCTGCAATGTTTCTGTCGATGTTCTGGGTCGCCCAGCCTCGGTAGATGCTGTACAGCGCCCAGGCCCCCCAAAGGGTCGACAGTGCGATGACGGCGCCTACGAACAGTACGGTGATGGCCTGAGGGGTGATGCCGCTGGCAGCGGTGAAGGCCGCGACTTGAGTGCCGCTCATGCTCATGGCATCCGCCCGCCGGTGAGGGTGTATTTTCCCGCCAGCTCTGCCGGATCTCGCGGCTGTGCGCGACTTGGAGTCAGATACTCTTGCAGGCCCTGACGAACGCGCTGGATATCGCCGGCCAGACGTTCATAGTCGAAGTAGTACCGCTGGCCAGGTTCGCTGGCGATCGTGGCGCTGCGGCGCGCTGAGTCCTCCAGCGCGTTCAGCTGTCGGATCATCACCTCGATGTTGGCCTGTTCTGATGCACCGGCCGCCTGAGCGCTGGGTATTAGTGAAAAGCCGCCGCTGACGCTGATCAGCGCGCCAAGCAGGATTCGGCGAGGAGATACACGGAGGAGGGATGGCTTGTTCACGGCTGGGCTCTGGCAAGGCTGACTGTGGGCGTCAGAATGCCGAGAGCAGGGGTGGGGGGTGCCTCAAGAAATACTTATCTGAGGTCCTCAGAATTTTTTTCTTGAATGCGGTCACGCTTTGGTGACAGGGATCGATTCACATCGGCGGGGAAATTGAGTAGCTCACACCGATGCAAAATAGCCGAAGTTAAGCCAGGGACGAGGCATACAGAAAAACTGATTTAAGGCGAGTCGTATGCCGTGGAAAGTGAAGCTTAGCTATCGAACTTTCTACGTGATCGTTTCCGAGATGAGATCGCAAGGACAAAGCAGTGCTGGCGGCGGAGCTGCTGCAGCATCAAGCAGAGGTGACTCAATGGAGCTGATCGATATGGGCAGGAAGGCCAACGCTAGGTTGGCCCTGCTCCCAGGATACGATCATGAATCCATGTAGGGAGTCGACTGACCCCTGTTGATCACCATAAATTCTCCCAGCAGACATGCCGAGATTAGCCAATTAGCTCAAGAATCTCCTCCAGGCTTTCTACTGCACGCACGTCCGGTGCGGCGCTGAGAGTGGAAATGGACGGGTTCAGCAGAAAACCTTGGCTGGCCTGCCGCAGCATATTGATGTCATTGAAGGCGTCGCCAACCGCCACGACCTGCTGCCCTTGGGCAAGGGCTTTGTCGACATGCTCTTCCTTCCCCTTGCGTGGGTAGTAGTCGCAGCCCGAGACAAATCCTTCGTCATCAACCGTTAGGCGGTGGCACAAGGTAGTCGGGCCGCCCAGCAAGTGCAGCAGTGGGTCAGCCAATTCATGGAAACAGTCAGAAATGATGTTCACCCGGTAACCCTTGGCTTCCAAGACCTGTAGAAAAGCCAAGGCGCCATTGAAAGGCTTGATCGCCTTAAGGATGCGCTGGAGATCGCTCAAGGTGACTCCATGCTGGCGCAGTAGAACGATGCGCTGGCGCATCAGCGCGTCATAGTCAGGAATTTCCCTAGTCGTAGCAAACAAGTCCCTGATGCCGGTTCGCACCGCAATCGCCGGCCACAACTCGGGCACCAATACTCCTTCGAGGTCGATGCAGGCCAGTTTATCCATGCTGTTCATCAGCGTGCCATCCCAGGGAGTACCAGGCTCACGCCCAGACCGATGAGAATGGTGCCAATCACCTTATCGACGATATGCTGCTTGGCCAGCATGCGCTGGCGCAGGGAGTCGGCCGAAAAAAATAGGGCAACGAAGCTGAACCACACCCAATGTGAGAACGACATGAATAGACCATAGGCGAAGTTGGTCGCCAGGCTGTTGCTGAGCTGCACCACTTGGCTATAAGTAGCTACCACGAACAGCATTGTCTTCGGGTTCAGCGCATTCGTCAGAAAACCCATGGCGAACGACCTACCGTTTGATGGTCGGGGACCAGTGGCGGTACCCACTTGCAATTTTGACTTGCTCGTCAGCGACTTCCAGCCTAGGTATATCAGGTATCCCGCACCAAGGGCTTTCATGGCCGTGAACAGCGCTGGGGAGTGGGTGATGACAAAGGCGATGCCAAGTACGGTATAGAACACGTGTACTTGCACGCCGCAGGCAATCCCGAAGGCAGCCATGAGTCCGCTGCTACGCCCATAGGCGTAACTATTGCGGGTGACCATCGCAAAGTCGGGGCCTGGGCTGATCACTGCAAGGACGGTGATCGCGGCTACCGCTATCAATTCGTTCATGAAAGGAACTCCAAGCGGCATGGGCTAGCCATGCCGCAGTAGCTTTCAGCGTTTGCTGAAGGTGATGACCAGTACATCCCGATAGCCGGGTTGCAGCGTGTCGAGCTTGATGATGGGAGTAACCCCATGCATGGTTTGTTCATCATTGACTATGGCTGCCTCCATCGCTTCGGAGAGTGTGTACTGAGTGAGGGGGCGTTTGTGGCGGTCGAAAATGCTCGTTTCGCCATTAACTACATTCACTCGATTTACCATCATCATGAAGACGAAGTTAACGCCGTCACGATGCACTCCCTCTGGTGTGGGCGAGGCTCCTTGCTCCGAAGCGTTAATGCGGAACTGATGGACCTCAATGTGCCAGGTGTAGTACGGCGCTAAGCGGCTGAATGTCGTGCAGCACAGTTCCAGTGCGGCATTCATTACCTTGTTTTGCGTGATCCCCGCCTCGATCGGGGCGAAGTGCCGGGCGATGTCGCCGTTTAGGGTGTTGTAGGCCAAACTTTGGTAGTGGGGCTGATGAGCTTCAAGCTTCGGAGAGATGCTGCCAGGCGTAGCACTGTATGTCGCATGGCGACGGAAGCGATAAGTGCCACCGTCCCTCATGAACCTGTCTTGCTCCAGGCGGTTCCAACTCTGCTGAAACTCGGCCCAATCCTCCTGGACATCCGGGTCAATGGCGCTGAGTAGGCCTGCGATCTTGCGTGAGGACATTATGGCAAAGTCCTTTTGCGCTACGATTTCACACAGATTCTGTACAGAGTGTTGGCTCGCGAAGTAGAAGTCCTGTTGCTGGGTCTGTATGGTGGCACGTTCCATCGTATCCATCAGTCTATCCTCCATGCTTGTCGAGTGTGGGCTGTGTGCAGCGAGGGGATAATCGCAATCTGGCTGGCTGATTAAAATCGATTTATATTCGTCGTAATCTGTGAGAGATCATCGCCTATATGAAGCTGCCTGCCCTTACGTCTTTCCACTTCTTCACAGTCGCCGCCCAGACCCAGAGCTTCGTTCAGGCTGCCCGCCTGCTCCATGTCACACATGGTGCGGTTAGTCGGCAGGTGAGGCAGTTGGAGGAATCGATTGGCATCGAATTGTTCGAGCGTCGCAACCGGGCCATCTTTCTTAACGACGCGGGTAAGGAGCTTTACAATCTCACCCGTCCCTTCTTTGAACAGCTCGAAGGTGTTCTCCACCGATTGCAGCACGAATCTCGCGAAGAGGTGCTGGTCGTGTCCTGCGAACCCACTATCGCGATGAAATGGCTGATTCCCCGTTTGCCAGATTTCCATGCGTCGCACCCGAATTTGCGGATGCAACTGCTCGCTGCAGGGGGCCCCATCGACTTCGCTCGTTCTGGAGCAGACGTCGCGCTACGTCGAGACGACTTCCACTGGGGTGAGACGATTTACTCCGCGACGATTTGCGAAGAATGGATAGGACCAGTATGCGTCCCGCCTTTGTGGTCTGAGGGTCAACAGTTCGATGGGTTGAGGCTTCTGCGCAGTACGACTCGGCCTTTGGCTTGGGACAATTGGATGAGGCTGGCAAACGTCTCCAAAGCGGGGGCGACTTGGGTGGAATACGAACATTTCTACCTTTGTATCCAGGCAGCTGCGGCGGGTCTGGGCGTCAGTATGGCGTCCTTGCTGATGGTCCAAGATGAACTGAAGTCCGGACAACTTATTGCTCCTTTCGGCTTCAGACGAGACGGTTCACGATATTGCTTACTGGCTCCGCGTCCTTTTAATGACAGCTCCAAATGTAAAATATTCCTTGAATGGATCACCGAGCAGATGGCAGAAACTATTCAACAGTGCGGGGCGTGTTACTAGCTGGCTACGCGCTGCGCTTTTTATCTGGCCTTGAAAGTGTACGGATTGAGTTGCAACCTTCTCGATCAAGGACGGGCAAGCAACGATCACTTGAGACCGTTTGCAGCCTTCCGCGACAGTGTTAATGACGTCGAGATTCTTGATCGACGTGCGGGAGATGATCTTGGCCGGGTCGGTCTCGTTGTACGACAGCAGCTCGAAAATGCCGCCCGGGGCGGTGTACTCCAGGGGGAAGTAGGAGGATGCGGAAGGCTGGACGGGGTCCAGATCGATGAGGAGGGTGCGCAGCCCAGCGTCTGCAGTGAATGCCCCCAGATTGGTGGGCCCAGTGGATTTACCGGTGCCGCCTTTGGTGGAAACCTTACCAGCTCGTTTTGCTTTCTTCGGGTGTGTCATTGCCATGCCTCTAATGTGGATTTCATTAGAGGCTGCGTGCCTAGGCGCTGGAATGTTGCTTAAAACCCCTCCCTAGGTGGAAATTTCTGCCTAGATCCCAATTGTCTTTTAACCAATTGGTCGTAGGTTCGAATCCTACACGACCCACCATACGCAGTAGCCAAAGCCCGCAGCCAGTAATGGTCGCGGGTTTTGTCGTTTCTGGCCCCGTGTTTTGTGTGGCCTGCGAGAGGGGCGCAACGCGCCACTGATGTTCACTCCGCCCACTCGGGGTCGCCGGTGAACACCACGGTAATCCAGCGATCGGGCCCTTCGCCGCCTACCGCCTCGCCAATTTCATTGCGCCATGCGTCCCATTCATCAATAGTTTTTGCGGCCATGGCCTTGGGCACGATGAAATACAACTCGATTTCCCGGGAGCGCCCGACCTTGGCCACATAGGCTCGGTATGACTCCAGCCCGTGGCGTGCAACGAAAGCCCGCGCGACTTCGTCGACATGCAATTTAAGGTCGCCCGGCGTCACCAAGAAAATCTCCGCCAGGGCCTGACGCACCACCGATAGTGGCAGCGGGATGATCACTAAGCACACCAGCGCCAATACTGCCGGGTCGATATAGGGCGATAACCATTGCCATTGCGTGCCCTGGACGGCATAGCCGAAGCAAAATGCGATCAGCAGCGCTGCGGTGATGCTGGCCGACATCACCCAGCCTTTCACGTCCATGCGCACGAAGTCCGAGTTCAATGCACGGTTGGCGCGCTGCTCGACCACCGCGATGGTGGCGCAGGCTATTACCGTCAGCGCCGCGTAGACCATGGCAATGCCAAACTCCAGATGGCGACCGCCCTGCAGTAGGCTGCTGACTGCGTTGATCAGTGCGTAGATGGCAACGCTGCTCAGCAGCATACCGTTGAGCGCCAGTACCATCGGCTCCAGGTGCCAGAAACCCATGGTGAAGCGTTCGCGCAGCTTGCGTGAGAGTTGCAGGCTGGTGGCGTGGGAGGTGATGAGTTTGACCACCACCAGCGACAAGCCACTCATGCTGGCGTCGACCAGTGAATAGACACCGTCGAAGACGATCGAGAACGACCCGGAGGCCAGCCCGAAGCCGATGCCGATCGTGGCGATGAACAGGGTGACGGCAATGGAGGTGCGTAGCAGGCCCTGTTCGCTGTGTATATCGAAGAAGGAGGATCGGGTAGTGCTGTGCATGTGCTGTGCTCGGTAAATGACGCTCTTGCTGTATTGTCTACTCCGGCCTGCTTCGCGGGTGAAACCGCCACCGGTACCGTGCTGCCCGTCAGTGCAGCGATCCGCTTGTGGCAGCAGGTTCAACTTTGATGCAGGCGCCCAGGCCCTTACAGGCTAGACGCGAAACTGTTCCATCAATGCTTGTTGCTGGTTCGCCAGCCGGTTCAGGTCCTGGCTGATCCGCGCCGATTCATCGGCCTGGCCCGACAACGATTCGGTCACATCGCGGATGCCAGCTACGTTGCGGTTCACCTCTTCGGCCACGGCACTTTGCTCTTCGGCTGCCGAAGCGATCTGCAGGTTCATGTCGCTGATCACCGCCACGGCCTCACCAATGCGCTGCAGTGCGGGCAACGCCTGTTCCATGCCCGTGGCGCTTGCCTGAGCCTGGCGTTGCCCCGCATGCATGGCGCCCACCACGTCCTGAGTACCCTGCTGCAACCCTTCGATCACCTGACGTATTTCTTCCACCGACACCTGGGTGCGTTGAGCTAGGCTGCGCACTTCATCGGCAACTACGGCAAAGCCACGGCCGGCCTCGCCTGCACGGGCGGCTTCAATCGCGGCATTGAGTGCCAGTAGGTTGGTCTGTTCGGCAATGGCGCGGATCACCTCCAGTACCGTACCAATCTGCTCGCTGCGCTGCTCCAGCGCGCGCGCTTCGTCCATGGCCTGATCCATGCCGATGGCCAATTGATCGATGCTCTGGCGAGTGCTGGCGATCAACTGCAAGCCCTCCCGGCTGGCCTGATCGGCGCCCCGCGCGGCCTGCGCTGCTTGGGCCGCATTGTGGGCGACGTCCTGGGCGGTGGCGCTCATTTCGTTGGCCGCGGTAGCGACCTGCTCGATTTCGCGCTGTTGCTGTTGCATGCCGTTGCTGGTCTGGCTCGCGATGGCGGCGGACTGGTCGGCGGTACCCCGAGCCTGGAGCACGGAGCCTTTGACTTGGGCGATCACTGGTTGCAGTTTGTCCAGGAAGCGGTTGAACCAGCCCGTCAATTGGCCGAGCTCGTCTTGGCGGGCATAGTCCAGGCGACGGGTGAGGTCGCCTTCACCGCTGGCGATGTCCTCTAGGCGCGCCGCCACCGCAAGAATCGGCCGTGTGACGCCCCGCGCCGTCAGCCACACCAACAACAGGCCGACGACCGCAGCGCTCAGGCCGATCAACAAGCTGGTCAGGTTGGCGCTCTGATTATGGCTGCTCAAGCGCTGATTGAGGGCCAGAGCGGGTGCTTGCAGCACGGCCTCGGGCAGTTCCACCTGCACCTGCCATGGGTTGGCGTCTGGGATGGGAGCGAACGGCTCAGAAACCCGCAGCAGGCCCTGTTGGACTTGCTTGTCGAGCGGCTGGCCCAGCTTGCCAGCGTCGCGACTGTTTCCTGCGAGCAGGCCAGTGGCGCTCACGATGCTGACTTGGCCCTGGCCTTCGAACAGTTCCTTGCGCCCCTCCAGGCTCAATTGCTGAAGGTTATCCAGGCCAATGTCCAGGCCTACCACGCCTACGACCTTGCCGTTTTCCAGCAGTGGCAGGGCGATACTGGTCATCAGTACCTGTTGGCCGTTGACCTCGTCGAGATAGGGTTCCAGCACGCAGGCCCTCGCGGTTTCCTGCGGGCAGGTCAGCCAGCGATTCTTGGCCTGACCGTTGCTGCCGGCGGCGTTGTCGCCCAGCATCGATTCGGGCATCGCTTCGAGTTCCAGAGCGCCTGGGCGAGGCTGAGACCAGTACAACGAGAAGCGCCCTGTTTCGTTGCTTGCATCACTCTGCTGGCCGATGAACTGGCTGTCCAGATGATCCAGCGCATTGGGCTGGAACACCAGATACAAGCCGATCACGTTCGAGTTGCCGGCAAGGCTGGTGCGTGCTTGACGGGTCAGTTCAGCGCGCAGGTCGCTGCCGCCCCTGGCCCTGAGCGCCTGGACCAGGCGAGCGAAGCCGTTGCCGTATTGGTAGGCGTCCATGAAGTAGCGCTGGATCCGCAGTGCCTGGTTTTGCGCGTGGGCCTGCAAGCGCAGGCGCGCACTGTGCTCGAGCATTTCGCTGCTGGCCTGGTTGACCAGTGCTGCGCTGCGCCGAGACTGCGCCAGAGAGCTGGCTACCAGCAACACGACGATGGCCAGCAGGCAGAGGCCGGCGAGCAGGGTGATTTTCCATTGGATGGACAGGCGGCGCAGCAGCATCTGGGGCATTCCTTCTCGGGCAAGTACAACGCCCGCGTTCAGACGCGGGCGTTGGCAGTGGCTCAGGTCATTCGGCAACGTAGTTCGGCGGTGCGACGCGGAACGCCTTGGTCAGCCAAGCCAGGTGCAGCAGCCCGGCGAGCGCCCAGAGGCCGCCGAAGATCAACGAGTGTTCGTTGAGATCGAGCCAGAGCTTGGCAATGATGCAGAAGCCGATGGTCGGCAGTACCAGGTACTTCATCTTGTTCGCCAGCCCCCGGCGGTTGCCTTCGCGCAGGTAGCAGTGGTTGATCACCGACAGGTTGACGAAGCTGAACGCCACCAGTGCGCCGAAGTTGATGATCGAGGTAGCGGTGACGAGGTCGAAGAAGATCGCCGAAAGTGCAATCACGCCGACCACTGCAATGTTCACAACCGGGGTCTTGTAGCGCGCATGCAGGCGGGCGAAGACAGTGCTTGGGATGACGTTGTCCCGGCCCATCACATACAGCAGGCGCGACACGCTGGTCTGCGAAGCCAGGCCCGAGGCGATGGTGTTGATCACCGTGCAGGCGATGAAGATCGACTGGAACAACTTGCCACCCACATACAGCGCAATTTCCGGCAGCGCCGCTTCCGGGTCGTGGAAGCGGGCATTGGTGGGGAAGTAGGCCTGCATGAAATAAGACACAGCGATGAACACCACACCACCGATCAGTGCAGTGAGGAAGATCGCCCGTGGGATGATCTTGCCAGGCTCTTTGGTTTCCTCAGACAGGCAGGTAACGGCGTCGAAGCCCAGGAACGAGAAGCACAGAATGGTCGCGCCGGCAGCCAGCGCACTGAACTGCGTCTGCGAGTCTGCGAAGGGGGTCAGGCTCCAGGTGGTGCCCAGCCCTTCGCCTTGGCCCAGGCCGCGCACGCACAGGTAGATGAACACTGACATGATCGCCAGCTGCACAACCACGAACAACAGGTTGAAATGCGCCACCAGGTTTATGCTACGCATGTTGATCAAGCTGATCAGGGTGACGAAGCCTGCCACCCACATCCACTCAGGCACCTCGGGAAACATGGCCGAAAGGTACAGTTTGGCCAGCAGCGCATTGACCATCGGCAGCAACAGGTAGTCGAGCAGCGAAGCCCAACCGACCATGAAGCCTGCATGCGGGCTGATGGCGCGTTGGGTATAGGTGTAGGCGGAGCCGGACTGCGGGAACCGCCGAACCAGCGTGCCATAGCTCACCGCAGTGAACAGCACACCGGCCAAGGCCAGCAGGTAGGCGCTCGGCACGTGGCCGGAGGTGACGCCGGAGACGATGCCGAACGTGTCGAACACGGTCATGGGCGTCAGGTAAGCCAGGCCGATGATGACTACGTGCCAGAGGCGCAAGGATTTACGGAACTGGCCATTGCCGGTGGCGTTTTGGTCATGCTGCATGCTGGTGTGGCCCCATGTTGTTCACCTTTTTTGTTTGGAGCAGAGATAGGCGCGTGCTAGGCGCCGGCATCAGGCTGGCAGTGCCTTGGCGAGGAGGTTGAAGCGTGCGGGCAGGGGCATCCGAGCATCTTGACGGCGCGACTTTTTCTTCTTCGTGGATCGGGCGCTGAGCGAGGTGGTGAAAATAAAAAACGATTGATAGCAGGGCGTCAAGTTAAACATGACAAAATGTTGCTATCTCGAGATTTTTATCGATTAGATGGCTGAAATGTTCAATTTTTGTGCGTTTATCTGCGTTTTTGATCGTCTTTTGTGTCCGTAAAAATTAACAAATGGGCGCGGTGAAATGCCGATTCAGAACATTCTCAAATAATGGATGATGCCGTCTCGGCCGCCACCATGAGGGGGATAGGGTGATATTCTCTGGCCCCAGTGCGGCACAGGCCGCAAATTCGCCCATATGGACATCGATCGGTTCTATTCATGAAGAAATCAGTAGGCATTCTCTGCGGCCTGGCCATTGCCATAGCCGGCATCACCACCGCTGGCGCCTGGTACACCGGTAAGCAGCTGCCTGAGCAGCTCGATGAGGCGGTCAGCCGCAGCAACGAGCAGCTCAAGCGAGCGCTGGTCAACTATGGCGGTAGCATGACCGTCGAGCTGGTCGCGCTCGATCGGCACTGGTTCAGCAGCTCTGCGCAGTACCGCCTCAAGGCCAAGGACATCAACCTTGGTCATGGCGAGATCGTCAGTTTCGACCTGGGAGTGACCGATCAGATCGAGCACGGTCCCTTCCCCTGGTCCCGAGTCAAGGCATTTAAACTGCTGCCGGTAATGGCGGTGAGCAATAGCCGCCTGCAGAAGGACGAGCTCACCGCACCGTGGTTCGCTGCGGCGGGTGAGCAGTCGCCGGTCAGTGCCCATACCAGCTTGGGTTACATGGGGGATGTCGACAGCAGCATCACCTTTGCGCCGCTCCAACGCAACGAGGCCAATGGCAGCAGCCTGAACTTCTCGGGCATGACCCTGCAGGTCAGCGGTGATCAGCAGGGTAAGGCGTCAACCTTCCATGGCAGTGCAGATCGCCTGGAGATGAAGCTGGTCGGCGATGACCATCCGCCCGCCACTTTCGAGCTTTCGGGGCTGAAGGTCGGCGGCAACCTGGCGGCCAGCAAGCATGATGCCGTGTACGTCGGCAATGTCGACCTGCTGCTGGCCGAGGCCAAGGCAACCCTGGGCGCCAGGCAACAGCAACTGGTACTTAAGGGTATCGAACAGAACCTGCTGCAGACTGTGGATGGCCCTGACACAGTGGGTGGTCGTGCGGATTATCGGGTGGCTGATATCACTTGGGATGGCCGTGCGGTTGGCAGCTTGCAGATGGGGGTGAGCCTCAAGTCGCTCAATGCCCCAGCTTTGCAGTCGCTGTCGCAGTGGTATCAGGCCCACTTGCCGGAGTTCGAAGCGGCCCAGGCTGCCGGTCAGCCGGTGCCGGTGATTCCGATGGACGAAACGGAAAAGGCCAAATTCCAGGGTGACCTGCGGCAGTTGCTGGCGTCCAAGCCCAAACTGGCCATTGAAAACCTGGCGCTGCGCACCGCCAATGGTGAGAGCCATTTCGACTTGTCGATGGATTTTGCCGACCCGGCATCGTTCGACTTGCCGCCTGATGAGTTGAGTAAGCAATTGATCACCGAGGTCAAGAGCAAGCTTTCCCTATCCAAGCCGATGATCGGTGACCTGGCTACATTGCAAGCGCTGCTGGAAGGCCAAACCGATGCCCAGGCGATTGCCGCGCAATCTAGCCAGGCCGGTGAAATGGTCGGGTTGATGGCCTTGCAAAGTGGTCTGGCCACCGTACAGGGCAATGATGTAGTGGCAAGCCTTCACTACGCCGATGGCATGGTCGACTTCAATGGCAAGAAAATGACCGTCGAGCAGTTCGCCATGCTGCTGGCAGCGCATTTTGCCGCGATGCAACCGCAAGACTGAGGCAATAAGGTGTGTAGGCTTGTTCGCGGCTAAAGCCGCTCCATAGGCAGGGCGCTCCCTCGGGGAGCTGCCCGAGCCTTGAAGAGGCCGGCACAACCCTGCAAAAACCACTTTTGAATTCCCCTGTTTGGCTGTAGCCTTCGGCGTCCGATAATAATCCGCGCCCGCAGAGGGCCGTGGCGGTGTGTCTGCCGCCCGGCATCCTTAGCCGATCTGCCAGGGCCGGGTGGTACACTCGATTCGACGCGCACGCGCGCCCGCAGGTCCAGCGATCATGACCCAGATTTCCGAACGCCTTTTGGTTCAGGCTCACCTCGACGCCAAGCAGCCCAACCCGCTGACTGCCGAGCAGGAGGCCGAATATCGTGCGGCCATCGCTGCCGAGCTCAAAGCGCAGAATGCGGTATTGGTGGCCCATTATTACTGCGACCCGGTCATTCAGGCGCTGGCCGAAGAAACCGGCGGGTGCGTGTCCGACTCGTTGGAAATGGCCCGCTTCGGCAAAAATTACCCGGCCGAGACGGTGATCGTCGCCGGTGTGCGTTTCATGGGCGAAACCGCCAAGATTCTCACGCCGCAAAAGCGTGTATTGATGCCAACCCTCGAAGCGACCTGTTCCCTCGATCTGGGTTGCCCGGTAGAAGAGTTTTCTGCCTTCTGCGATCAGCACCCCGAGCGTACCGTGGTGGTGTATGCCAATACCTCCGCCGCGGTCAAGGCGCGGGCCGATTGGGTGGTGACATCCAGCTGCGCGCTGGAAATCGTCGAAAGCCTGATGGACAACGGTGAGACCATCATCTGGGGGCCGGACCAGCACTTGGGCCGCTATATCCAGAAGCAAACCGGTGCCGACATGCTGCTGTGGGACGGTGCCTGCATCGTCCACGAAGAGTTCAAATCACGCCAATTGGCCGATATGAAGGCGCTGTACCCGGATGCCGCCATTCTGGTGCACCCGGAGTCCCCAGAAGCGGTGATCGAGCTGGCCGATGCGGTGGGCTCCACCAGCCAACTGATCAACGCGGCGCAGACGCTACCGAACAAGACCTTCATCGTCGCCACCGACCGCGGCATCTTCTACAAGATGCAGCAGTTGTGCCCTGACAAGGCGTTCGTCGAGGCGCCGACCGCCGGTAACGGTGCGGCGTGCCGCAGTTGTGCGCACTGCCCGTGGATGGCGATGAACACCTTGGAGCGCGTGCTCGATTGCCTGCGCAACGGGACCAATGAGATTTTCGTCGACCCGGCGCTGGTGCCCAAGGCGATCAAGCCGCTGAACCGCATGCTGGACTTCACCCAGGCTGCACGCCTGAAGTTGTCCGGTAACGCCTGATAGTGCAGGGGCGCGATGCGCCCCCTTTGCATCCTAGCGCCCCATCATTTCCTGAACCATGCGCCGTTGCTCCATGATCTCGCGCTGGCGCTGGTCGATCTGCGAAGCCAGCGGGAAATTGCTGCCGGCCCGACGCTTGGCATAATCGAGCTGCTGAATAGCCTGGTCGAAATCCCCCACCAATGTGAAATATTCCGCGCGCGCCCGGTGCAAGCCGATGGTATTGCCGGATAAGCCGCGTACTTCAGCCATGTCGTACCACACGTCCGGGTCATCTGGCCGGCTCTTGAGCAGGTCGTCCAGCACTTTTTCGGCGTCAGCCGGCTTGTTCTGTTTCACCAGCAGGTCGGCGCGCACCTGTTTGAGCGGGTAGTTGCCTGGATACAGCCCCTGCATGCGGGTAGCGCGCTGTTGGGCGTCGGCCAAGCGATTGTTGGTGATGTCCAGATCAATTTGCGCCAGGTTGTAGGTAATGTCGTTCGGCGCTTTGGCTAGCAAAGGTTTGAGGTTTTCCCGTGCTTCGTTGAGTTGGCCACCCTTGATCTGAGCCAAGGCCAAGCCATAGCGGGCCGCGTCCAGTTTCGGGTCCTCGTCGAGCTGAGCGCGAAAGCGCTTGGCTGCCAGGCCAGGCGTTTCTTCATAGGTAAGGGCCACGCGGGCACGGATCAGTTGGTAACGCGCACTGTCCTCGATGCCCCCTTTGGGGGCCTGTTCGGCACGGTTGCGGGTGTCGGCGATACGCGACTCGGTCACCGGGTGCGTCAGCAGGAACTCCGGTGGCTTGGCACCGTAGCGATATTGCTGGGCCAGGCGCTCGAACATGGTTGGCATGTTACGGGGGTCGTAACCGGCCTTTTCCAGGTTCTGGATGCCGACGCGGTCTGCTTCCTGCTCGTTCTGGCGCGAAAAACGCCGTTGTTCCTGAATGGCAGCAGCCTGAGTGCCGGCAATCATACCGATGCCGGCATCGCCTGCACCACCGGCCGCCAGCACGATGCCAGCCAGCAGCGCAGCCATCATCGGCAATTGCATACGTTGCTGTGCTTCGACGCCGCGGGCGAAATGGCGTTGGGACAAGTGCGCCAGTTCGTGGGCCAATACCGAGGCATACTCGCCTTCGGTTCTGGCGTTTAGGAACAGGCCACCGTTGACGCCGACGATGCCGCCAGGCGCTGCGAAGGCGTTGAGTTCGCGGCTGTCGATGAGGATGAATTCAAGGCGCCGGTCCTGCAACTGGCTGGTTTCGGCCAGGCGGTAGACGGTGGATTCGACGTAGTCCTTGAGCTGCGGGTCGTTCAGCTGCCGGACTTGCCCGCGCAGCAGGCTTAGCCAGGCGCGGCCGAGGTCGTGCTCCTGTTTCGGTGAAACGATCGCGGAGCTGGCGTCGCCCAGCGACGGCAAGTCATCGGCATGGCCGGGCAGGGCCATCAGGCAGGCCAGCGCCAGCAGGGTGGGGCGCAGTAGATTCATGCACAAGCTCGCGTCGATCAAAAAAGCCTTACTGTAGCCGGGTCGCGCGTGCCCGACCAGTGGCGGTATGCTACCGGCCATTTTCCGTAATCTACGCCCCCGCTCTGGAGATGCGCCCGATGAGTGATACCCTGACCTGCGACGCCGAACTCGATGCCAGCGGGCTCAATTGCCCGCTGCCACTGCTCAAGGCAAAGATGGAACTCAACCGCCTGGCCAGCGGGGCGGTACTCAAGGTCACCGCCACCGATGCAGGTTCCCAGCGCGACTTCCGCACTTTCGCTCAACTGGCCGGTCATACGCTGCTGCACGAAACGGCCGAGGCCGGTACCTACACCTACTGGCTGCGCAAGGCCTGAGCCCACCCAAGGATCGTCAATGTTCAAAGTGCTTCGCGACTGGATAGAGCGCTACTTTTCCGATGAGGAAGCGGTGGTGCTGGCGGTCTTGCTGTTCCTGGCTTTCACGGTGGTACTCACCCTGGGCGGCATGCTGGCCCCGGTGCTGGCGGGCATGGTTCTGGCCTTTCTCATGCAGGGCCTGGTCAACGCGCTGGAGCGCCTGCGGGTGCCGACCCGGCTGGCCGTGATGCTGGTATTCGCGCTTTTCATGGGGGCGTTGGCGGTGTTCATGCTGGTGCTGGTGCCGCTGCTTTGGCATCAGCTGATTACGCTGTTCAACGAACTGCCTGGGATGCTGGGCAAATGGCAGTCGCTGTTGCTGTTGCTGCCTGAGCGCTATCCGCACCTGGTGTCTGACGAGCAGGTGTTGCATGCGATCGAATCGGTTCGCGGCGAAATTGGCAAGTTCGGCCAATGGGCGCTGACCTTTTCGCTGTCCAGCCTGCCGCTGCTGGTCAACGCGATGATCTACCTGGTGCTGGTGCCGATCCTGGTGTTCTTTTTCCTCAAGGACCGCGAGTTGATCGGGCGCTGGGTCAGTGGTTACCTGCCGCGCCAGCGCACTTTGCTCAACCGGGTGGGCAGCGAGATGAATCGGCAGATTGCCAATTACATTCGGGGCAAGGGCATCGAAATCCTGATCTGCGGCATTGCCACTTACATCGCCTTCATTACCCTCGGGCTGAACTACGCGGCTTTGCTGGCGTTGCTGGTGGGGTTGTCGGTGGTGGTGCCTTATGTCGGGGCAGTGGTGGTGACCGTGCCGGTCACGCTGATTGCGCTGTTCCAGTGGGGATGGGGCGACCAGTTCATTTTGTTGATGACGGTGTATGCGATTATCCAGGCACTGGACGGCAATGTGCTGGTACCGCTGCTGTTCTCCGAGGCCGTGAGCCTGCACCCGGTGGCGATCATCTGCGCGGTACTGCTGTTTGGCGGGTTGTGGGGCTTCTGGGGGATCTTCTTCGCGATCCCGCTGGCGACCTTGATCAAGGCTGTACTGGATGCCTGGCCGCGGCACGAGCCGAGTGTTTCACCGATGCTTTGAAGTGTGCAGCGCTGGCGTCTTCGCAGGTGAAGCCGCACCCACTGACCTTGGTGTGGGCGTTCAGCCGCGAAGAGGCCGGCGCTTGGTTCAAGCCTTGTGCAGCGCTTGAGCAGCAGCCAGCACCGCATCCACATGGCCGGGCACTTTCACGCCACGCCATTGCTGGCGCAGTACGCCGTCCTTGTCGATCAAAAACGTGCTGCGGTCCACGCCCAGGTATTCCTTGCCGTACAGCTTCTTGAGCTTGATCACGTCGAACAGCTGGCAAAGCGCCTCGTCCTTGTCGCTGATCAGCTCGAACGGGAAGGCTTGTTTGGCTTTGAAGTTCTCGTGCGACTTGATGCCATCGCGAGATACGCCGAAGACCAGAGTATTGGCGGCAGCAAAGGCTTCATGCTGGTCGCGAAAGCCTTGGCCTTCGGTGGTGCAGCCTGGGGTGCTGTCCTTGGGATAGAAGTACAGCACCACCTGGCGGCCCTTGAGCTCGGCCAGGCTGATAGTCTGGCCGCTGGTGGCCTGAGCCTTGAAGTCGGCGACGGGATGGTCGATTTCTACAGCCATGGCGGGTTTCCTTACATGGGGTTTTGTGGACGCCATGGCTCGATCAGCGCGTCGAGGTTCAGGGCGTCGGCGAAGTCCAGGAACTGGTCGCGCAGCCAGCTGATCTGCGTGCCGGCCGGCAGGATCACGGTGAATTGCGCATTGAGCATGCTGCTGCCGGTCTGCGGCGCCAGGTAGGTGTCGCAGGTCATGGCTTCGAGCTCGACGCGGTGGTCGAGGAAGAACTGGCACAGCTCGTTGATGATATCCGGGCGGTAGGCGGCGCTGACGTAGGCCACATAAGGCAGGGCCTGCGGACGCACCTCCTGGTCGGCGCTGCGCACCACATCGAGGGTCAAACCGTGCTTCTTGCCCAGGCTCGGCAGCATGGCTTCAAGGCGTGCGAGGGCGTCCCAGCTGCCGCCTACCTGCAGCACCAAAGCGCTGGTCTCGCCGTGGCGGCTCAGGCGCGAGGTGACCACCGCGCAGCGGTTTTCGAAGGCGGCGCGGCTGAGAACGTTGGCCAGTTCCATGGGATTGGGGCCCAGGGCACTGATGACGAGGAATTGTTCACGGACGGTGGGGGTGGACATGCAGCATTCCTAAAGCGATGAGCGGTCGGTGCAGGACGGGCGAAAGCCTCCTGTCGGCAGAGCCCGGGGCTCGCATGCGAGGACGTGGACACTGGCCGGGGAGCATGGTCGACGGCCCGGCGGGCCGCGCTGCACCGATCAAAGGATCAAGGGTAGCGAAATAAGGCGCCGAGGGGAATGCTCCGCCCGCCTGCTTCGCTTGTGCAAGGTCGATGCCCCCAGTACCATTACCGCTCTCTTTTTCCGGCAGGAGCAGTTACATGATTGCGGGCAGTATGGTGGCGTTGGTCACACCCATGGATGCACAAGGGCGTCTGGACTGGGGCAGCCTCGACAAACTTGTAGACTTCCACCTGGAAAACGGCACCCACGCGATCGTCGCTGTCGGCACTACCGGTGAGTCGGCCACGCTCGACGTCGAAGAGCACATCCTGGTCATCAAGCATGTGGTCGAGCGCGTCAAGCACAGCAAAAAGCCGATCCCGGTCATCGCCGGCACCGGTGCCAACTCCACCGCCGAAGCCGTGCACCTGACCCAGAACGCCAAGAACGCTGGCGCCGATGCCTGCCTGCTGGTGGTGCCGTACTACAACAAGCCGACCCAGGAAGGCCTGTACCAGCACTTCAAGCACATCGCCGAAGCCGTCGACATCCCGCAGATCCTCTACAACGTGCCTGGCCGCACCTCGTGCGACATGCAGGCCGAGACCGTGATCCGTCTGTCGAAGGTCAAGAACATCATTGGGATCAAGGAAGCCACCGGCGATCTGGCCCGCGCCAAAGCGATCCTCGAAGGTGTCGACAAGGACTTCATCGTCATGTCCGGTGACGACCCGACCGCCGTCGAGCTGATCCTGATGGGCGGCAAGGGCAACATCTCGGTCACCGCCAACGTCGCCCCGCGCGAAATGGCCGACCTGTGCGAGGCCGCCCTTGAGGGCAATGCCGAGAAGGCCCGCGCAATCAACGAAAAACTCATGCCGCTGCACAAAGACCTGTTCTGCGAAGCCAACCCGATCCCTGTGAAGTGGGCGCTGGTGGAAATGGGCCTGATGCAAAAAGGCATTCGCCTGCCACTGACCTGGCTGAGCGAAGGCTGCCACGAAAAAGTCCGTACTGCCTTGCGCCAGTCCGGCGTACTGGTTTAAGAGGAAGTACACCGCATGAAGCGACTGGCTGGTCTTTCCGCGCTTGCCCTGATCATCTCCAGCACCAGTGGGTGTGGCTGGCTGTGGGGCGAGGATGGCTATTTCCGTGACCGCGGCAGCGATTACCTGCAGGCGCACCCGACTGCACCGATGCAATTGCCACCGGATGCGGCCAACGTCAAACGCCTCGACCCGTTGCTGCCAATTCCGCGCAACGTCGCCGACGACAGCGTCACTGGCGAGTTCGAGGTGCCGCGTCCACAACCCCTGAGTGCCGGCGTCGAAGCCAGCGACTACACACTGCAGCGCAGTGGCAGCAGCCGCTGGGTACTGGCTCAGCACTCACCGGCCGAAGTGTGGCCGGTGGCGCACCAGTTCTTCGAGGACAATGGCTTCCGTATTGCTGAAGAGCGCCCGCAGACTGGTGAATTCAACACCACTTGGCAGCGTTTCGACGAGCTCTCGGCGTCGCTCGGCCAGCGTCTGGCGAGCACCGCCAGTAGCGGCGACAGCGAAGTGCGTGTGCGTGTGCGCATCGAGCCTGGCGTGCAGCGCAACACCTCCGAGGTGTACATCGTCAGCGTCGAGCGCCCGGCCGGTAGCACTGCCGACCCTGCGTTCCCGTCCACTTCCGCAAACACCGGCGCCGATGCGCTGCTGGTCGACGAAATGCTCGCCAGCATGAGCCGCAGCGCCGAGAAGGGCGGTTCGGTATCGTTGCTGGCAGCGCGTGATTTCGACGCCCCTAGCCGGGTCAGCCTGAGCGAAGACGGTAGCGGCAACCCTGTGTTGTTCCTGGGCTCCGACCTGGACCGTGCCTGGTCCGGTGTGGGGCGTGCGCTTGAGCAGGGTGGCCAGTGGCGGGTTGAGGACATCAACCGCAGCCTGGGCCTGTACTACATCAACCTGTCGGAAAAGCCCGAGGACAAGCAGAACGAGCCAGGCTTCTTCAGCCGCCTGTTCGGCAGTGCCCCGACCAAGGAAGAGCGTGAAGCCCGCGCCGAGCGCTATCAGGTACGCCTGAGCAAGGTTGGCGAGAGCGTGCAGGTCACCGTCGAGAAGAACATCAACACCGTGGCCCCGGCCGATGTCGCCCGCCGTGTGCTGAGCGCCATTCAGGACCACCTGGGTTAAGTGCGCTTCGCGGTACTTGGAAGCGGCAGCCAGGGAAATGGCACGCTGATCGCCAGTGGTGACACCTTCATCCTGGTCGATTGCGGTTTTTCCCTGCGTGAAACCGAGCGGCGCCTGGCGTTGCTCGGCGTTTCGGCGGCCCAGTTGAGTGCCGTGCTGGTGACCCACGAACATGCCGACCACGTGCATGGGGTGGGGTTGCTTTCGCGGCGCTACAATGTACCGGTCTACCTCAGCCAGGGCACATTGCGCGGCATGCGCAAGCCGGTGGAGGTGGCCGGTTTTCTCGCTTGTGGCGAGCGGTTGCAGGTTGGCGCGCTGCAAGTGAGCGCGGCTCGGGTCGAGCACGACGCTTACGAGCCCTTGCAGTACGTGATCAGTGATGGGCGTCGGCGGTTCGGCATGCTGACCGACCTTGGCTCGTACGATGCGCGGCTGCTCGAGCGTTATCAGGGCCTGGATGCACTGCTGATCGAAGCCAACCACTGCCGTGACCTGCTTGCACGTGGTCATTACCCTGCCTTTCTCAAGCAGCGGGTAGGTGGCATGCACGGACATTTGAACAACCATCAGGCCGCGCGCCTGGTGCAGGAGTTGGGCTGGAGCACCCTGCAGCACCTGGTGCTGGCCCACCTCAGCAGCAAGAACAACCTGCCACATCTGGCCCGCCAATGCTTCGTCGACACCCTAGGGTGCGACCCGGCCTGGCTCCAGGTGGCTAATCAGGAACACGGGCTCGACTGGCGCGAAATCGCCTAGCCCAACACCTCAGCAAGCGGAGCCCAATCATGGAAAAACGCGACGAACTCTACCGCGGCAAGGCCAAATCGGTTTACAAGACCGACGACGCCGACCGCTTGATCCTGCTGTTCCGTAACGACACCTCGGCGTTCGACGGCAAGCGCATCGAACAGCTCGACCGCAAAGGCATGGTCAACAACAAGTTCAACGCCTTCATCATGCAAAAGCTCGAAGAGGCCGGCGTGCCGACTCAATTCGACAAGCTGCTGGGCGACAACGAATGCCTGGTCAAGAAGCTGGACATGATCCCGGTCGAGTGCGTGGTACGTAACTACGCTGCCGGTAGCCTGGTCAAGCGCCTGGGCGTGGAGGAGGGCATCAAGCTGGAGCCTTCCACTTTCGAACTGTTCCTCAAGAACGACGAGAAGGGTGATCCGTTCATCAACGAGTCTCACGTTGTTGCGTTCGGCTGGGGTACCGCCGAGCAACTGGTGGAGATGAAGAAGCTGTCGCTGAAGGTCAACGAAGTGCTGAGCAAGCTGTTCGATGACGCCGGCCTGCTGCTGGTCGACTTCAAGCTGGAGTTCGGGGTCTTCCATGGCCAGATCGTTCTGGGCGACGAGTTCAGCCCCGACGGCTGCCGCCTGTGGGACAAAGAAACCCGCAAGAAGATGGACAAGGACCGCTTCCGTCAGGGCCTGGGCGACGTGATCGAAGCCTACGAAGAAGTTGCCAAGCGTCTGGGCGTGCCGCTGTAAGCTGCGCGTTCACGCAAGCGCCTGATACCACGTGATTTTTTTTGAAAAAAAGTTTGCCTTTCAAGAATTCGCTGGTATGATGCGCGGCATTGGAGAGATGCCGGAGTGGTCGAACGGGACGGATTCGAAATCCGTTGTACTGGCAACAGTACCTAGGGTTCAAATCCCTATCTCTCCGCCATACGCGAAGTAAACAAAGCCCCGAAACGGTTCCGTTTCGGGGCTTTGTCGTTTTCGGTCCAGGACCAGGGTGAACACCTTGTGTTTCGATCGCCTGCCATCCGCACACTCGAGCGTATGCAACCCGCTCCAAGTTCTAATCCGCCACCCCCACAAGGGCACTTCCGGGCGTGCACAATCACTGATAGCATCCGGCCACTCTCCCAAGGCTGGCGAGGAGCTTGCGCCTCGATGGAATGTGATCTCTAACGCGCAAAATGCCAAACACGCAGACCAGCGGCGCTCACGTTCTTGTGCGGGCAGCCGATACATCGTGTTCAAGCGGTGCAATTATTACAGGGACGTAGCGAGATGAAGCAGGTTGTCTGGGGTGCGGTGCTGGCGTTGTTCAGCGCTGGGGTGATGGCTGCCGACGCTGGCGACCCGTTGTTGGACGCTGCCAGCGCCACTGCTGGCGAAGTGCGTGGCGTGCTGCGTGCCCGTTCCCAGGCAGTGCTGGCTAGCGAGTTGCCTGGCCGAGTGGTTGAAATCCCCTACGCCGAAGGGCAGGCGTTCAGTAAAGGCGATGTGCTGGTGCGTTTCGACTGCAGCGCTTACCAAGCTCAGGCCAACGCCTCCGCCGCGGCCGTACGTGCTGCCCGTGAAGAACTGCGTAACAAGCAGCAACTGGCGGCGTTGAATTCGGTCGGCCGTTTCGAAGTGGCGTTGGCCGAGGCGCGCCAGTCCCAGGCTCAGGCTGAATCGCAGGTTTATCAGGTGCAGGTGCAGCGCTGCCAGATCAAGGCACCGTTCGATGGCCAGGTGGTAACGCGCCGGGTGCAGGCTCACGAGAGTGTGGCCAGCGGTGCGCCGCTGCTGGAAATCGTCGATAACCGTTCTTTGGAAATCCACCTGTTGGTGCCGTCGCGCTGGCTTGGCAGGCTCAAGCCCGAGCAGGCTTTCAGCTTCGTACCCGATGAGACTGGCAAGCCTATCGAGGCGGTGGTCAAGCGGCTGGGAGCGCGGATTGACGAGGGCAGTCAGACCCTGTTGCTGATAGCCAGCGTACCGGCCAACACGCCGGGGCTGCTGGCAGGTATGAGCGGTACCGCGCAGTTTGCGGAGCGGCCATGAACGCCCCGGTGCCAGGTGCGCTCGAGCAACTGCTTGCCCATTATCTGAAGCTGGAGCGTCAGGCCCGCAGCGCATCGTCGTTGGAGACCCTGGCGTTCAGTATGGTCAATGACAGCCAGCCGTTGTTTGGCTATCGCCATGGCGCTTTGCTGATCACCGGCAGGGTGCGCGCGTTGACCGGCATCAGCGCTGTGGAACCCAACGCCCCGTTCGTGGTGTTCATCGAGCGCGTCGCTGCGCAGTTGGCGAGCAGTGAGCGTTTCGCCCTGGCCGGGGTAGTGCCGGCTGAGGACCTTGACCAAGCTAGCCGCGAAGAATGGCAGGGCTTGTCGGCGCCCTATGGGTTCTGGCTACCGCTCAAGGACCGTAAAGGCGAAGTGTTCGGAGGGTTGTGGCTGGCCCGCGAAAACCCTTGGAACGACGCCGAGCAGGCTTTGCTTGTGCAGTTGGGCGACTGCTATAACCATGCCTGGTGTGCCCTGCAGCCTGGTAAGCCATGGCGTCTGCGGTGGCCGGCTCGCACGCGCTGGGCGCTGGCCGGCGTGCTGCTGCTGACCTTGCTGGTGCCGGTGCGGCAGTCGGTGCTGGCGCCTGCCGAGGTGGTGCCACGCAACGGCCAAGTGGTCGCTGCGCCGTTGGACGGGGTCGTTGCGCAATTGCAGGTCAAGCCAAACCAGGCCGTCCAGGCCGGGCAGGTACTGGTGCGCTTCGATGCCACCACGCTCAAGGCTCAGGCCGATGTGGCCGAGCGTACCCTTGGCGTCGCAGAGGCCGAATTGCGCGCCAACAGCCAGCGGGCATTCTCCGATGCCGACTCCAGTGCCCGGCTCGACCTGCTGGCGGCCAGGGTCGAACAAAAGCGTGCCGAGCGCGATTACGCCCGTGACCTGCTCGGGCGCAGTGAGGTGCGCGCCGAGCGCGATGGCATCGCGGTATTCGCCGATGGCCAGCGCTTTGTCGGCAAGCCGATGCGCACCGGTGAACGCTTGATGGAGATCGCCGACCCAGCCCAGGCCGAGCTTCGGATCGAGTTGCCGGTGGCTGACGCCATAGGGCTGGCGCCTGGTGCCGAGGTTGCGCTGTTTCTCGACAGCGACCCGTTGAACCGCCACGATGCCACGCTTGAACGCATGGCTTATCAAGCTCAGACGACCCCAGCCGGGCAGTTGGCCTACCGGCTGGATGCCAGCTTCGGGCAATCGCCGCCGCGCATCGGCCTGCGTGGCACCGCCAAGGTATATGGTGCCCGTGCTCCACTGGCGTTGTACCTGCTGCGTCGGCCCTTGGCGGCCCTGCGCCAGTCGGTGGGCCTGTGAGGCTGCCGGCGCTGCGCCCTGACCTTCAGCTTTCGCCGGGGGCGCCGGGGCTTGATGGCGCGCCCCAGTGGACCCTGGCCGACCCGCTGCGCGGGCGCTATTTCAAACTCGGCGCCCCGGCCATGCGCTTGCTTCGACATTGGAGTCTGGGTGACCCTGGGCAAGTGCTGAACGCGGCCAATACCGAGCCAGGGGCACCGTTGACCAGCCAGTCTCTGGACGAACTGCTGCATTTCTTGCGCGGCCATGACCTGATCAGCGCCACCGATGCCGAGCAGCGCGCCACTTATGCGGCGAAGGCTGCGGCGCAGCGCCAGGGCATCTGGAGCTTGGTGTTGCACAAGTACCTGTTCTTCCGTATTGCGCTGTGGCGGCCAGATGCGTTTCTCAACCGCACCTGGCCTTGGCTGGAGCGCTATGGCCCGAACCTGTTGCGCTTTGGTTTGCCGGTCGTGCTACTGCTGGGCGTATTTCTGGTGATGCGCGACTGGGAGCGTTTCCTTTCCACTTTCCCGCACCTGCTCAGCCTCGGGGGCATGGCGGCGTTCGCCATCGCGTTGGGTTTTGCCAAGCTGTGCCATGAGTTCGGCCACGCCTACATGGCCAAGCGCGCCGGTTGCCGGGTGTCGAGCATGGGCATCGCCTTCATGGTCCTGCTGCCGATGCTCTATACCGATGTCAGTGATGCCTGGCGCGTGCAAGACCGCCGCACACGCCTGCTGATCGGTGCTGGCGGTGTGCTTGCCGAGCTGCTGTTGGCTTGTATCGCCCTGCTGGCCTGGTCGTTGCTGCCGGACGGGGCAGGGCGCACCGCTGCTTTCATGCTGGCCAGTGCCACTTGGATCACAACGGTGGCTATCAACGTAAACCCGCTCATGAGGTTTGACGGCTACTTTCTGCTCAGTGACCTGTGGGGCGTAGACAACCTGCAAGGCCGCGGCTTTGCCCTGGGGCGCTGGCACCTGCGGGAATTGTTGTTCGGGTACGGCGAGCCGATGCCTGAACGCTGGTCACCGAAGCTGCGTCGACGGTTGCTGTGTTGGAGCTACGCTTCGTGGCTATGGCGCGCCGTGCTGTTCTTCGGTATCGCATTGGCGGTGTATCACTTGTTCTTCAAAGTGCTTGGCATTTTCCTGATGACGGTCGAGCTGGTGTGGTTCATCGGCCTGCCGATCTGGCGCGAGTGGCAGCATTGGTGGAAGCACCGCCAAGCGGCCCAGCCACGCAAGGTCCTGCTGCTCGGTAGCGGCCTGGTGCTGATGTTGGCAATACTGCTGCTGCCATGGCGCAGCAGCGTGGAAGTGCCCGCGATGCTGGAGGTGGCGCGCTTGAGCCCCCTGCATGCCCCGGCCGCCGCGCAGGTGCGCCAGGTGCAGGTCAGCGATGGGCAGGCGGTGGAGGCAGGCCAGGTCTTGCTGAGCCTGGTGTCCCCCGACCTGGAGGCGCGGATGGGCATAGGCCGGCGCGAGATCGAGATTCTGCAACTACAGTTGCGGCGTCAGTCCGGGCGCAGCGAGACGGCGGCGGACAGCGGTATTCTCGAACAGCGCCTGGCCGAGGCCGTGGCCGAGTTTCGCGGCCTTGCCGCTCAGCGCGACCGCTTGGTGTTGCGTGCGCCCCACGCTGGCATCGTGCGGGACATGGCCGACAACCTGGTGCCTGGGCGCTGGGTCAGTTCTGAGCTGCCGCTGGTTTACGTGGCTGAAAGTGGCCTGCGTTTGCGCGGTTACTTGGCCGAAGCGGATCTATGGCGGGTGAAGCCGGGTGCTGACGGCCAGTTCGTCGCTGACGATGTGTTGCGTGACGCTCTGCCGGTGACGCTGCAGTCGATGGACGCCAATGGCGTGGCTTACATCGATCAGGAGGCGTTGATTTCTGAGCATCACGGGCCTATTGCAACGCGCCGTGACGATCAGAAGCGCGCTCAGCCGTTGCAAGGGCAATATGGTGTGCAGTTTCAGTTACGCCACCCCACATCCTTGGCTATAACTCATCCGGTGCGCGGCGTTGTCGTGCTCGAGGGGCAAGGCGAGTCGTTGCTCGCTGCGGCATGGCGACGCACGGCAGCCATTGGGGTGAGGGAAAGTGGATTTTGATCGTGCGATTGTAGGACAGTTGCGGTAATCTGATATCAATGCGCCACGCAAGTAAGCGTAACGCTTCAAAATAATAATAGCCTGCTAATTAACCAGTCGGCTTATCAGGGATGAATGCATTCATGTACAAGGACGCTGTGACCCTCCGTGCTTTGCATCCAGATGATATGCCTTTCATCGAGCGCCTGTTCGCGGGCTCGCGGTCTGAGGAAATGTCCCATAGTGGCTGGCCTGCAGAACAGATCGAGAACTTTCTTCGCCAACAGTTCAACGCCCAACATACTTATTACCAGGCTCATTATGCCGATGGCCAATTCCTGATCGTCGAACTTGATGGCCAGCCTATCGGCCGTCTCTATCTATTTTGGGGGCCAACTACCCTCAACTTGATTGAAATATGCCTGCTTCCTGAGTTTCAAAAGCGCGGCATCGGTTCGATGTTGATCGAGGCACAATTGTACCGCGCGGATCAGCTTGGGCTTAACGTCGAACTTTTCGTCGAGTACTACAACCCTGCACAGCGGCTATATGCCCGGCTGGGTTTTTATGTGTGCGGTGATTCCGGGGTGTACTTGAAGTTGCGCCGCGACGCCCGTGTTCAAGCCAGGAAAGTTTCATGAACGACATCCTCAGCAATGCCATCCCGACCCTGCAGGAACTGCGCGATGCCGACCCAGAGGGTTTCGTGCTGCAGATAGCCGCCGATCAGGGCCTCAAAGTCAGCTTGCTGGAAGTGCGCGAAGGGGTGGCCATGAACCGTAACTATCAATGCTATTCGTTGGTGCTGGCCTTGCCGCTGGGCGTCAAGTTACCGCAAGCAGTATTCAACCTTTACGGGCCTGGCCGCGAGCAGCCCTGGATGTTGATGATGAGCCCGGTGATGCCTGAGCCCGATGGGCGCCATGTACTTGAAGCCATTATTCACTGCGACCGCCCCGCGGGCGCCGATGCTCTTTGATTCGTAGTATTTCAACCACGCAAATCAACGTAAGGAAGAGTCTCATGGCTGATCCCTATCTGGGCGAAATCAGAATGGCTGGGTTCAACTTCAACCCGTACGGCTGGGCGTTGTGCCAAGGGCAGACTGTACCCCTGAGCCAAAATACCGCTTTGTTCGCATTGTTAGGCACGCAGTTTGGCGGCGACGGCGTAAGTACCTTCGCACTGCCTGACCTACGCGGTCGTACACCGGTCGGCCAAGGCCAGGGGCCTGGCCTGGCGATGTACGAAATGGGCGAAAAAGGCGGCACTGAAACGGTCACCCAGTCGTTGACCAACATGCCGCCTCACAACCACGTGGTTCAGTCGAACGTCAGCAGTGCGCTGAGTGGCAGCACTGCCCTGCAAGTGGTGAACGCCGAAGCGACAAGCCCCCAGCCGATTCCCGGTGGCTGCCTGGGTGTGGTCAACGACGGCGGCGGAGGCGCGCTCAATCTGTATCACGACGGCCTGGACAACAGCGGGAACCCGCTGCCTCGAGTTAGCTTGGCTTCGCAAACGGTGCCAGTCAGCGGTGCCATCACTGCAACCAATACGGTGAGCGTAACCGGTAGCGGCGTAGCGATCCCGGTACTTAGCCCTTTCATCTCAGTGAACTTCATCATTGCGATGCAGGGCGTGTTCCCGACGCGCAACTAACGGCTACAAACGGCGGTGCCCAAGGGTACCGCCAATTTTTTCGCTGTTTTGGCGCCACGCCAGCACGGCAGTTCACCAGGAGGTGCACATGAAACTCATCGAGCGATTCTTGCGCAAGGCCGCCCAGCAGCGCCAAACCGCTGAACCTAGCCAGGCTCCGCTGCTGATGGCTCTTGAACCGCGAATCATGTTCGATGCGTCGGTCGGTGCCGTAGCCCAGGATGCGGCCACGCAGACAACCGTCGACACGGCCAATGACAGCACCTCCAGCAACCAAGACAGTCAAGCCTCGGCCTCCACTCAGGCATCTGGTGCTCAACCAGGGGCCGAGCGCCAGGAAGTCGTGTTCGTCGATGGGCAGGTCGGACAAGCCGATCAACTGATTGCGGGTTTGCCGGCCAATGCCGAAGTGGTCGTGCTCGATCCTGACAAGGATGGCCTGCAGCAGATGGCCGATTACCTCAAAGGCCGGGACAACCTGGATGCCATCCACCTACTGTCCCATGGTGCCGACGGTACCGTGCAACTGGGCAATATCTGGCTGGCCAGCAACAACCTTGCCGAGCATCGCTCAGCCCTTCAAAGCATCGGTGCGACACTCAAGGCTGATGGCGATCTGATGTTGTACGGCTGTGATGTCGGTGAAGGCAGCAAGGGCCAGGCCTTCCTCGATGAATTGGCGTCTATTACCGGTGCCGATGTCGCAGCTTCGGTGGATGACACGGGTGCCGCCGCTTTGGGGGGTAACTGGACGCTGGAGCGCAGCAGCGGGGTGATTGAAACCAGTGCGCTCAGCGTGGATGGCTATTCAGGTCTGCTGGCAGCCAACTATACCGGCGGGGCCGTGGCCTCTGCGCCGGTGCTGGGGGCTACGCTCAACAATCTGATGAAGTACGTGGTCGCCGACTTCAATGGCGATGGTTATGACGACATTCTCTATCAAGCGAATGGTACGTCCGGTGCCTGGAGTTTCGCGGTGAACAACCGTGACGGGACTTTCAGTATCCAAGACCAGAACAGTTCGATTTTCGCCGGCCTGACCCTCGGCGCCCATTCGACCACCGGAACCAACTTCCATGCGGCGGACTTCAACGGTGATGGGCGCATCGACCTATTGGTGGCGTCCATCACCGACAGCTCGATGAAGCTCTACCTGAACAATGGCTCGGGCTTCACCACCACCAATGTCGCGGGGACTTTCGGCGGCGTCAAGACGCTCATTGGCGACTTCAATGGCGATGGTGCCGTCGATGTGCTGTATCAGCAGACCGCTACAAACTCACCTTGGGGAATGTTGGTAAACGATGGCAACGGTAATTTCACCAACATCCTGGACACCGATCCTGGCTGGAACCAGACGTTCACACTGCCCAACTTCGCCACCTACTCCTACAAAGCTGCCGACGTCGATGGTGATGGCTATACCGACCTCATCATCGTCTCTGCTAACCAGCAGATGCGCTACTTACGCAATGACAACGGCCGATTTGTCGAGCTGACCAGTACAGCGGGTTTGCCGACGCCAACGGTGTCGCGGGCGATCGTGGCGGACTTCGACGGTGACGGGGACGCGGACATCCTGTATCAGGTGGGCGGCGACGGTACCGAAATTCGCTACGTGCGCAACGACAACGGAAGCTTCGTCGACCTTCCAAGGTCGCTGTCGCCGTTTGCCAGTATCACCACCTTCCCGGATTTCACGTCTCAGCGGTACCGTGTCGGGGATTTCGATGGTGATGGCGATCTCGACTTGATCGGGACGTCTTCCACCGCAGGCGCTACGGTCATCTATTACCAGGATGGGAGCCCACCCAAGCTCAATAGCGCAACCCCGGCCGACGATAGCCTGAGTGTTGCTCCGAGCGCGAACATTACACTGACCTTCGATCAGTCGGTGAGCAAGGGGGCCGGTAACATCTACATCGTACGCACCAGTGACAACGCGATAATTCAGACGATCGACGTGGGCAGCGCCTTGGTCACCGGTAGTGGCACCACCTGGACCATCGACCCTCCGGCCGACCTGCTGGCAGGGGTGCAATATGCCGTTCGCATTGACAGCAAGACCTTCGTCAATGCCGCTAACCAGGTATACAAGGGCATCCAGGACAACACCACGCTGAACTTCACGATTGCCGCAGTGGCAGCCCCTGTAATCGGAAACCTCAACGGCGATTCCGTCACCTACGTGGAAAAAAGCGCCTACGCTCTGCTCGATGCCGGCAGCAATGCGACGGTCACCGACGCCGACTCGGCCAGCTTCAGCGGCGGCAAGCTGACGGTGCAGGTCACAGCTGGCGGTACGTCCGGTGAAGATGTGCTGTTCATCCGCGATCAGGGGGCAGGGGCCAACCAGATTGTGCTGTCCGGCGCCTCGGTGCTGTACAACGGCCTGGTGCTGGGCACTTTCACCGGCGGCAGTAACGGCAATCCACTGGTGATCACCTTGACCAGCAATGCCACTGCGGCCACGGTCACAGCGCTGATCCAGAACCTTGCGTATCGCAATTCCAACACCACCGAGCCGTCGACAACGGTGCGCAGCGTGTCGATCAGCATGGATGACGGTGCTGGCGGTAGCAGCACCGTCTCGGTGGTCAGCGTGGCCGTCGCGTCAGTCAATGATGCACCTTTGGTCAGTGTAACGGCGGCCAACCCGACCTACACCGAGAACACCTCAGCCGTGCAGCTGTTCAGTGGGGCGACGATCAACACCGTAGAGTCTGGGCAGAAAGTGGCCCAGATCACGTTCACCGTCACCAATGTCGCCAATGGCGCGGCCGAGAAGCTGGTCATCGACGGCAGTGACGTGGCCCTGGTCAATGGCAACAGTGTGGTCACCACCAACAACGGTACGGTGGTCACCGTCTCGGTGGCCAGCGGTACAGCGACTGTCATCCTCAGCAGCAGCTCAGGCCTGGATACGTCGACGGCGCAGACCATCGTCAATACTCTGGCCTATCGCAATGACAGCGACAGCCCGAACACGGCCAACCGGGTAGTGACCCTGAACACCCTGAGCGATAACGGAGGCTCCGCCAACGGCGGCCTGCCGACCACGGCAGTGGGCATTTTCAGTACTGTCTCGCTAGTGGGCGTCAACGATGCTCCGGTGTTGTCAGGCGGGCCTTACAGCCTGCCGAGCATCACCGAAGACACTACCGCATCTGGCATGCAGGTTTCGACCCTGCTGGCCAACTACACCGTGGTCGACGCCGACGCCGGTGCCTTGAGCGGCATCGCGGTGGTGGCCAGGGGCGGCAACGGCACTTGGCAGTATTCCTCCGATAACGCCAACTGGACTGACTTCGGTGCCGTGTCCAATACCAGCGCGCTGTTGCTCAGCGCCACCACCTATCTGCGCTACGTCCCCGATGGCGCCAACGGCGAAACCGCGAGTTTCACTTTCCGTGGCTGGGATCAAACGCAGGGTAGTGCGTCTGTCAACGGTATCCGCAGCACTGCCGATACCTCCAGCAACGGCGGCGCTTCAGCATTCTCCAGCGCTATGGCAGTGGCCAACCAAGGGGTGACGTCCGTCAACGATGCACCTGTGATGACTCCGCTCTCACCTAGCCTGAGCGGGCTCACCGACACCGCTGTAAACAACGGCGGCAATACCGTCCAATCACTGTTGGGCGGGGTCACCGATGTCGATACCGGCGCCCTCAAGGGTATGGCGGTCACCGGCCTGACCGGCACCTATGGCACGTGGCAGTACAGCCTCGACGCGGGCAGCACCTGGAATGATGTGGGGGTGGTTTCCTCCAGCGCTGCGTTGCTGCTCACCGCGCAGAACCTGGTGCGTTTCGTGCCTGACGGCATCCATGGCGAAACCGCGACCATTACCTACAAGGCTTGGGATCAAAGCAGTAACGCCGGCCTGCAGGGCAGCAAGGTCAGTGTCCTGACCTCCGGCGGCACGTCGGCCTATTCCACGGCCAGCGATAGCGCCAGTGTAGTGGTGACAGCGGTCAACGATGCGCCAGTGGTTACTGTAAGCGGCACCCCGGCCGCCTGGATCGAAGGCAATAACGTGCCTTCAAGCCCAATCGCGGTGGACCCGGCCCTGACCGTGGCCGATACGGACGGCCCCAATCCGCTTGGGGCTACCGCCCGCCTGCTGACTTACTACAGCGCTCAGGACAGCCTCAGCTTCATCAACGACGGTGTGTCGATGGGCAATATCGTCGGCGTGTGGAATGTGGGCACTGGCACCTTGACGCTTACTTCCGCGGGCAACCAGGCGACCGTGGAGCAATTCCAGGCCGCCCTGCGTGCGGTGAGCTACAACAACGCCTCGGACAACCCGAACTCCACCACCCGCACGGTACAGTTCATCGTGACTGATGGCGGTAATCTTGCGTCGGCTGCCGTGACCCGGGACATCACCATCACCGCCGTCAACGATTCGCCAGTCATCACTGCTGTAGCCGCCTTGCCGATCATCGAGGACACACCCACCGCGCTCAGCCAGATCAGCTTCAGCGATGTCGACTCCACATTGGGTATCGTGACCTTCTCGGTCGCCAGCGGCACCCTCAGCGCGACCGGCGCCGGTGGTGTGACCGTGGGGGGGACCTCGACTGCGCTCACCTTGAGCGGCACCTTGGCCAATATCAACCTGTTCATCGCCAACAATCGCCTGGTTTTCACCCCGGCGGCCAACGCCAGCGGCGATGTGCAACTGACCATCAACGTCAACACCTTGAGCGTTTCTGACGCCACCACCAGCCTGACCTTGCAAGTCGCTGCAGTGAACGATGCGCCCGTGGTTACCGCGCCGGCGTCGATCACCGTGACCGAGGATGTGGCGAGCGTGATCAGCGGTATCAGCTTCAGCGATGTGGATGCGGGTGCGAGCACCGTCACTGCTACCTTCTCGGTACCCAGCGGCACGCTGAGCGCCAGCAGTGGGCTGGGCGTCACCGTCAGTGGTGCCGATACTGGCGTGCTGACCCTGTCCGGCAGCCTGGCCGATATCAACGTCTTCATCGCCGCCAACAGCGTGACCTTCAAGACCGCGCAGGATGCCACCAATAGCGTGATCCTTACGGTCACCCTCGACGACAACGGCAATACCGGCGGCCCTGCGCAGACCGACAGCAAGACCGTGACCCTCAATGTCACTGCGGTCAACGATGCGCCGGTGAACAATCTGCCCATAGCCCAGACTGCTCAGCAAGGCATCGGCCTAGGCTTCAATACTGCCAACGGCAACGCGATATCCATCAGCGATGTCGATGCAGGCAATGGCCTGCTAACCGTGTTCTTGAGCGCGACCAATGGCACCCTCAGCCTTGGCAGCCTCAGCGGTATCACTCTGCTGTTGGGGACGGGAACCAACAGCCCATTGATGATCTTCGAGGGTACCCGTGCCAACCTCAATGCAGCCTTGCAGACCCTGACCTTCACCTCTGCTAGCAACTTCATCGGCAGCGCCACGCTCACCATCGAGACCAATGACAATGGCAACAGCGGAAGCGGCGGGGCAAGAACCGATATCGATACCCTTACGATCAACGTCATCCCGTTGAACCCCAGAGTCACCAGCGTCTCGGCCCAAGGGATGGACCGCACTGTGAAGGTGGGTGATGAAGTGTTGATCAACGTGGTTTTCGACCAGGTGGTCAACGCCGATACCAGCGGTGGGGTTCCTAGCCTGCTGCTGGAGACTGGCTTGGTTGATCGGGCGGCGGTTTACTCGAGCGGCTCGGGCAGCAATACATTGGTGTTCAAGTACACCGTGCAGGCAGGGGATGTCAGTGCCGACCTGGACTTCCAAAGCACGGCAGCGCTGCAACTCAACGGCGCGATCCTGGCCAATGCCAGCAATGACCTGGCGGTCCTTACCCTGCCGAGCGTGGGGGGCAGCGACTCTCTTGGTGGGCGCAGCAATATTGTGGTCGACGGTGTGCTGCCACGGGTGGCGAGCGTCCAGGCACCGTCCGACGGCACTTACATCACCGGCCAGAACCTGGATTTCACCGTCAACTTCAGCGAGCAGGTGGTGCTCGATACGCTTGGCGGGGTGCCGCGCATTGCTGTGACCCTGGATAACGGCGGCACCGTTTATGCTGACTATGTATCCGGGTCCGGTAGCACTGCCCTGGTATTCCGCATGACCGTGGCCAACGGCCAGCTCGACAGCAATGGCATTACCGTAGGTAGCAGCATCGAGCTCAATGGCGGCGCCATCCGCGACTTGGCGGGCAACACCATTGTTGCCTCCCTGAACAATGTGGCCAGTACTGCCGCTGTCAATGTCGACGGCGTTGCCCCAACGGTGGTGAGTGTGGCGCCGCCGCTGGAGGGCCATTACAAGGCCGGCGATGTGCTGACCTTCACCGTCAACGCCAGCGAAGCCGTGCAAACCGGCGCACTGGCGCCGCGTCTGGCGCTGGATGTGGGCGGGGTCACCCGTTATGCCAACTACGTGTCTGGCAGTGGCACGTCGGCGTTGGTGTTCCAGTACATCGTCCAGGCGGGCGACAACGACAGCGATGGCATCGCGGTCAGCAGCCTCGACCTGCGTGGCCAAACGCTGACGGACCTGGCCGGCAATGACCTGAACCTTGCCTTGAACGGCGTGGGCAGTACTGC
>NZ_JBJJLN010000032.1:0-52102 GCF_046230725.1 Pseudomonas sp. KCJK9000
CTGATTTTCCTAGGTGATTTCAGCTGCCAGCAACGGTCATCCGTTCGATCAATACCGAGCCGGTGTGAATATTGCTGCGAGTTTCCAGATCGCAACCAATCGCGACAATTTGCTGGAACATGTCTTTCATATTGCCAGCGATGGTCACCTCCTGCACCGCATGCTGGATCTCACCGTTCTCGACCCAGTAGCCTGCTGCACCGCGGGAATAATCGCCCGTCACCATATTCAGACCATGCCCCATCAGCTCGGTAACCAGCAGGCCACGGCCCATGCGCCGGATCAGCGCTGCCTGGTCCTCGACGCCATGGGTGACATACAGGTTATGCACCCCCCCTGCGTTAGCGGTGCTCGGCAGGCCCAGCTTACGACCGGAGTAGGTACCCAGCAGGTAGGACACCAATTCGCCGTTGTCTACGAACGGTTTGGCGTAGGTCGCCAGGCCGTCTGCATCGAATGCGGCGCTGCCCAGCGCACGCGGAATATGCGGGCGTTCGTCGAGGGTCAGCCAGGATGGGAACAGGCGTTGGCCGATTGCCCCGTCGAGGAACGACGACTTGCGATACAGGTTGCCTCCAGAAATGGCCGAGAGGAAACTGCCGAACAGGCCCCCGGCCAGCTCGGCAGAAAAGAGCACCGGCACTTCGCAGGTCGCTACCGGGCGTGCACCCAGGCGGCTGGCGGCACGCTGGGCAGCCCGAATGCCAATGCTGCGCGGGTCGGCCAGCAGGTTGCCTTGACGGTTCACGTCATACCAGTAGTCACGCTGCATCTGGCCCTCACCCTCGGCGATCATCACGCAACTCAGGCTGTGCCGGGTCGAGGCGTAGCCGCCGATGAAGCCGTGGCTGTTGCCATACACGCGGCACCCTTGGTGGGTGTTCAAGGTGGTGCCATCGGCGTTGAGGATACGCGGGTCGGCGTCGAACGCCGCAGCTTCGCAGGTCAGCGCCATTTCGATGGCTTTTTCTGGCTCGATGCCCCAGTCGTGGTAAAGGTCCAGATCGGGAATGTCACGAGCCATCAGCGCTGCATCAGCCAAGCCCGAGCACTCGTCCTCGGAGGTGTGCTTGGCGATCGCCAAGGCAGCAGCGACGGTTTCTCGAACCGCTTCCGGACCACTGGCAGAGGTGCTGGCCGAGCCTTTGCGCTGGCCCACATACAGGGTGATGCCAAAGCCTTGGTCGCGGTTGAATTCGACCGTTTCGACCTCGCGTTGACGCACCGTGGTCGACAAGCCTTGCTCCAGCGACACCGCCACTTCACAGGCACTGGCGCCTTGCTTGCGTGCTTCTGCAATGATCGCTTCGACCTGCTCCTGCAACGCTGGCAGGTCCTTTGGGCCTACGCTTTGGACTGCACTCATGGTTTTCTCCACTCAAATTCTGCGCATGGCTACGGGTCATTCTACGACCGGGCCGGACAAGCGGCCCCCATCTGGTTATCATGGCGGCAAATTTCAGGCTTAGTACGAAAAGTGCCTGCGCGACGAACATGCTGCGTTGAAAGCCGGCTCGGAATGCTCATTTACAATCTGTAAACTCCGCTACCTCGCCTGTTTCGCCTTGCCTGCTCGCCGCTCGGCGACTTTTCTCAAAAACCCAAGCGGACTGCCCCCCATGGTTGATTCATACGACGACGCCTTCGACGGCGAAAAAAGCAAAACCCAGATCAAGCGCGAGCTGCATGCGTTGGTCGAGCTCGGCGAGCGCCTGACTACGCTCAAGGCCGATACCCTGGCACGCCTGCCGCTGACCGACGAACTGCGAAAAGCCCTGGCCGACGCCAGCAAGCACACCGCCCACGGAGCCCGCAAACGCCACATGTCGTTCGTCGGCAAGCTGATGCGTGTGCAGGACCTTGATGCCATCCATGCCGTGCTCGAACAGATGGACAGCTCGACCCGTCAGTACAACGAGCGCTTCCACAGCCTCGAACGCTGGCGCGACCGGCTGATTGACGGTAACGATGACGACCTTGAACGGTTCGTCAACGAATACCCGGAAACCGACCGCCAACAGCTGCGCTCGCTGATCCGTCATGCCCAGCACGAAAAAGCTCGGAACAAGCCGCCTGCGGCTGCGCGCAAGGTATTCAAATACATTCGCGACCTCGACGAACTGCAACGCGGTCTGCGCTGAATCTTTAGCGGGTGCCTGTGGGAGCGGGCTCGCCCTGCGAACACCGGCAGCCAGCACCGCACTGCCGGCTTCGCGAGGCAAGGCCGCGGCCACATTGGCGCCCAATGCCATCAAGCGCCAGTACCGCCCACGGTTATGGCATCAAGCTTCAAGGTCGGCTGCCCGACGCCTACCGGCACCGACTGCCCATCCTTGCCACAGGTCCCCACACCGCTGTCCAGTGCCAGATCATTACCAACCATCGATACCCGGCTCATGGCTTCAGGCCCGTTGCCGATCAGGGTGGCGCCTTTGACCGGCGCGGTGATCTTGCCGTCTTCGATCAGGTAGGCTTCGCTGGTCGAGAACACGAACTTGCCGCTAGTGATGTCGACTTGGCCGCCGCCGAGGTTGGCGCAGTAAATACCTTTCTTCACCGAGGCGATGATTTCCTGGGGGTCACTCTCACCGCCCAGCATGTAGGTGTTAGTCATGCGCGGCATCGGCAGGTGCGCGTAGGACTCGCGCCGGCCGTTGCCAGTGACTGCCATGCCCATCAGACGCGCATTGAGCTTGTCTTGCATGTAGCCTTTGAGGATGCCGTTCTCGATCAGCGTTGTGCACTCGGTGGGGGTACCTTCGTCATCAACGCTCAGCGAGCCGCGGCGGCCTTCCAGGGTGCCGTCATCGACGATTGTGCACAGGCTGGAGGCGACTTTCTCGCCGATCCGGCCGCTGAATGCCGAGCTCCCCTTGCGGTTGAAATCCCCCTCCAGGCCATGGCCGACCGCTTCGTGCAGCAGCACACCCGACCAACCCGAGCCCAGTACCACCGGTAATGTGCCTGCCGGGGCCGGAATGGCCTCAAGGTTCACCAGCGCCTGACGCAACGCCTCGCGGGCGTAGCCCATGACGCGCTCTTGAGTGAAGAAGCGATAGTCGGTACGCCCGCCACCACCCTGCCCGCCACGCTCACGGCGGCCATTTTGTTCGACGATGACACTGACGTTGAAGCGCACCAGCGGACGCACGTCGGCGGCCAGGCTGCCGTCGGCAGCGGCGATCAGGATGCGCTCCCAGACCCCGGCCATGCTCACGCTGACCTGCTGGATCCGCGGGTCGAGGGCGCGCGTGGCAGCATCGACGCGCTTTAGCAGCTCGACCTTTTCGGCACGGCTGAGTACATCCAAAGGGTTGTCAGGGGCATACAGCGCCGTGACGTCCCGGCTTTTGAAGGCCTGTACCTGGCCGCTCTGGCCTGCGCGGGAAATCGAGCGAGCGGCGCGGGCCGCCGAGTTCAGTGCCTCGAGGTTGATGGCATTGCTATAGGCGAAGCCAGTCTTCTCACCAGACTGGGCACGCACCCCAACGCCCTGGTCGAGGTTGAAGCTGCCCTCTTTGACGATGCCGTCCTCCAGCGCCCAGGTTTCCGAGATCTGGCCCTGGAAGTACAGGTCGGCGGCATCGATGCCGGGGCCGGCCAACTCGCCCAGCACGCTCTGCAGGCTATCGAGGGTAAGTCCGCCCGGGGCCAGGAGCTGCTCGCTGACGGTGGATAACATCTGGCTCATAGTCACTCCGCGGTGTGCGCAGGCCGCAAGGCGTCCTGCGAGAAAAAGCGCCGGTGCATGGTGACCGGCATGCGCGCCCGGATGGACGCCTGTTCATCAGTGTCGCGCTCGGCAAGCAATACGGCTTCGCCTTGCGCCTGTTGGGCAACGATCCGCCCCCAAGGGTCGATGATCGCCGCATGCCCGTGGGTTTCCCGCGGGCCTGGATGGGTACCGCCCTGAGCCGCCGCCAGCACATAGCACTGGGTTTCGATGGCTCGGGCACGAATCAGCACGTCCCAATGTGCAGCGCCCGTGACCGCTGTGAAGGCTGCCGGTGCCGTGATCAGCTCCGCGCCCGCACTGCGCAAAGCGCTGTACAGCTCGGGAAAGCGCAGATCGTAGCAAACGCTCAAGCCCAATCGGCCCACTGGCGTATCCGCCACTACCACACTGGCTCCATGGGCATAGTCATCGGACTCGCGGTAACGACCACGGTTGTCGGCAACGTCCACATCGAACAGGTGCAGCTTGTCATAACGCGCAACCACTTGGCCGTGTTCGTCGACAAGCAGCGAGCAGGCATGGGCCTTGGCTTGTGGTTGCCCTTGTGGCGGCAGCGGCAAAGTACCTGCAACAACCCATAATCTGAGGTCGCGAGCAGTGCGTTTCAACCATGGCAGAATCGGCCCATCGCCCAACGCCTCGGCGCGGCCGATGGCGGCGGCATCTTTGCGCCCCATCGCCGCGAAGTTCTCCGGCAGTACCGCAAGCTTCGCACCACCCAGCGCCGCCTGCTCGAGCAGAGCCCCGGCACGCTGCAAATTGGCCAGCACATCGTCCTGGCTGACCATCTGGATGACCGCTGCCTTCATGGGCGCTCCCAAGTTATTTGTTGAACGGTTTCACAAAGGTGATTTTAGGCTCTTTTACCGGCCCCTCGACGCGATAGTGCACGCTTGCGAAACGCGATACCCGGTCGCCGATCAAGCGGTCGACCAGGAACAGCGCACCACCGACGGCGGGGGCGCCAACGATCAGCGCGGCCAAGGGCAGGTTGTTGGTAACCGGCAGCGACACCTGCACGTTGGCAGCGACCCGATCGCGGACCAGGTCCAGGGTACCTTCAAGCTCGAAGTTGCTCGACGGGCCGGTCACCGAGATGGGCTCACGGGTGACGTAGACGCCATTGCTGGCCGCCAGCAGACCTTTGACCCGGTCGTAGGCCAAGCCCTTTTCGAACAGGTCCGAAAAATCCAGGCGCAGCCTGCGACCAATGGCATCGAAGTTGAGCAGCCCAAACACCCGCAGGGCCTGGGCACCACCTTCCACCTCGACGAACTGGCCGCTGCGCAAGGCTGCATCCATGCTGCCAGAGAACCGCTTGAGGCCAACCCAGGCCGGCGACCCAGGCCAGCGCCCGTCCACGTCCAGACGGAAATCACGGCTGGTCACGGTGGGCGCGAAGCCCCAGGCCTTGAGCACGTCGGCGAGGTTCTTGCCATACAGGCGACCTTTGTACCAGCTGTTGGTGCCCCCTACTGGCCCCTCCCAGCCGCCTGAGCCATCGACGTGCAGACCTTTGACGTTCAAGTTGATGTCCTGCGCGGATACACCGTTTGCCGTGGGGCGCAGCTTCACTGCGGCACTGCCAAACAGATCATCGCCTCGGTACAGCCTATCGATGGTCAAGTCCAGTGCCGGCACTTTGCGCGGGTCGAAGGAGGCCAACGGATCGGGGCCCTCTTCGGCTTGCGCATCGGCAGGGTCGGCAGGCGGCAGGCGCAGGGTTTGTAGCCGTATGGTCATTGGCGCAGCCTTGGCATCGGGCACCCGGGCGTTACCGATGACCTCCCTGCTGTCCAGGCGCAGGTCCCATGCCGGGCCACCACGGGCCAAGCGCACCACGGCTTGATTCAGGCTCATGCCGAAGCCCTTGAGCTGGCCAATGCTCAGGTCAACGCTCTGCAGGGTCTGCCGGGCACTACCGCCTGGGTCATCACCGGCAAAGCGTGCGGCCTGTTCCTGCCAGGGCTCAAGATCGAGGCTGTCCAGCCGCCCTCTGACGCGCAGCCCCTGACCTGACGGTAATTGCGCCTGGCCCGCGCCCAGCAGCAGTTCGCCGCGCCCTTGGGCCAGTTTGTCTGCAGGGGCGGCATAGGCGAAGCGGGCAAGGTCGGTGTACGCCGCATTGAAGCGTCGCTCCGGCCCTTGCAGGGTCATGCTGAACTGGCTATCACGAGTTTCAGCCGCCGCCTTGCCGAACGGCGCCGGCAAGTCGATGGCCAGACCTTTGAGTGAAGAACTGACATTCAGGCTGTTATCACGGCTGCCCAAGTTAAGCTGCAACTGGTAGGGTATATCACCCGACGCGGGCAAGGCCTGGGTGAACTGCAGCCAATCGGTGAGGGCCTTGAGCGGAGCCTGACCGCTGGCATCGATGCGTGTCTGCATCTGCCCGGGCTCGCCCAGGGCGCTGATCTGCGCGGTGGCCGGTTTGCCGAACACTTGCAGGCTGATGTTCTTGCCACTGAGCCCCTTGTCGAGGTCAAAGCTGAAATCCCCCTTCAGGCGTGTAAGGTCCAGGCTAGGCGGGGCAACTTTAAGCTTTGCATCGCTAGTGGCGAAGTCGACCAGCACTTTAGGACGCTCGCCATGGGCCAACGGAATGTCGAGCTTGACCTTGCCCTTGAGCGGCCCCTCCCCCTCCCAGGCCGCGAAGATGTCGCCTGTACCGATCGGTGTTTCCTTGAGGATCTTCAAGCCATCACCGAGGCTGCCGTCGAACCCCCCGTCCAGATACAGGTGACTGTGCTGGCCCTCATCGACGTGAGGGATATTCACATTGACGTCGGTGACCGCAGTATCGAGCAGCAGGCCCTTGCTGGCCTTGATACGCACACCGCTGTCCTCGATCAGCACATCGCCGTCCACTTGCTGCACCTGCGGCCAGCCCGGCTGGAAGTCCAGCACTGCATCGTGAACCTTGAAGAACAGGCTGATGCTGCGAGCCTCAGGTGAGGCGCCATGGTTCAGCGAACCTTGGTACTGGAAATAGCCTTGATCAACATCGCCTTTGACGATAGCGCTGCGCAGCCATTCATCCAGCGCCGGGCTCAGCACCTCGGGCAGGTATTTGGCAGTGTAGCGGCCATCACCGTCGGTTAGCCCCACCCGCAGGTCCATGTAACTTTCAGTGCCTGGGTCGAACAGCAGGCGGATCAGAAAGTCGCCGGCGATCTTACCCTCTTCTCCCAATACCTTGAGGTAGGGCGCGACCAGGGTGAAGCCATGCTGGTCGAGGGCCCAGGTCAGGCGTGCATTGGCTTTTTGGTAATGCCAGGGTTTGGCGAAGATCGGATACAGATGCAGCATGAACGCGTCGGTGTCCAGGCGTAGTTCGCCATGGCCAAGGTCACCGCTGATGCTGCCACTGACGTTCCCGGCCGCTGGGGCGCCGTGATAGGCATCGAACCCTACCTGCTCTAGGTTGGCGGCGAACTGCAGGCGCTGGTTGCCCTCAGCCTTCGGCCGCACGTCCAGGCGCACGTTGCGCAGTGCACCTTTTACCTGGAGTGCTTCGAGCACCTCCATGAGCTTGTCTGGCAAGGGTGCCAGTGCCTGCACCAATGGGGTCAGAGGCGTAAGGTCCAAGCGGTCTGCCTGCACCTGCCAGGTTTCACCCGCCGGGTCATCGCCTGGGCGCTGATTCACTTGCAGATGCGACTCCCAACGTGTCTTGCCGATGCTCGCGGCAAGTGAGTCGACCACCACATCAAAACCCTGGTCGCGACGCTGGAACCAGGCGGACAAGGCAAGATCATCCAACGCCACCGCCTTGCGGTCAGCATAGGCACCGCCCAGGTTTGGCGCATTCAGGCGAACGACGGCCTGCTGCAGCTGGCCCTGCCCCCAATCGACCCAAAACTCGCCTCCGGCCTTCAACGCTTCGGCCCGCCACTGGCCCAGCAGCCGCGGCGGCAGCCAGCGCGCCCAGTCACTTTGCGGCAAGCTCAAATAGGCCTTGGCATCGCCGTCGCGCCAGGCCTCGGCGGTGGCCCGGCTGCGCAGGTAGAGCGCCAGCGGCTGGCCGTCGGGCAAAGTAGCGCGCAAGTCCAGGGCCTGACGAGATGTGCCGGCCTGCAAACCGAGGCTGACATAGGTGAGGGTCAATGGGTCCCGCTGCCAGGGCTGCAGCGTGACCTGGCTGTCGAATACATCGATACGGCCCAATTGGCGCAGGCGCTGCAGCATCTGGGCAGGATCGAGCGGCGCGTCGTCCTTTTTCGGCAGCCCTTCCATCGCCCAATTACCCTGCTCGTCTTCGCGCAGGATCAATTGCAAGCCACCCAGCTCGATGCGCGCCAGGCGCACTTCACGGGCAACCAGGCTGGCCCAAAGGTCGGGCACCACCTTCACATCATCGAGCCGCAGGGCTGAAGCGCCTTCCCCCAGTTGCAGGTCACGCACCCGTAGCACCGGCGACAGGCCACTCCAACGCCCTTCCAGAGCCCCCACATGCACAGGCAATTCCAGCGCCTGTTCAGCCTTGTGCTGAACGTCTGCGCGGTACTCGGCCACCAGCGGCACCAGTACACGGCCGAGGCTGACATACAGCGCTACCAACACGGCGAGCAGAGCACATAGGCCTAGACCCCAACGGGTCAAGGCAAGCAGAACGCGGTTCAGACGTCCCATGGCCATGGCCCTCCAGGTCGTTTATCCATGATGGCCCGACGTGCCGACTTTGCCAGCCAGCGCCCTATGCGGCAGGTAATGAAACGCCTCAGAGCAGCACCACGTCGTATTGTTCCTGCGAATACATCGACTCGACCTGGAAGCGAATGGTTCGACCGATGAAGGTCTCAAGTTCGGCAACGTTGCCCGACTCCTCGTCCAGTAGGCGATCTACCACCTTCTGGTTGGCCAGCACCCGATAGCCTTCAGCCTGATAGGCACGGGCTTCGCGAAGTATTTCGCGGAAGATCTCGTAGCAGATGGTTTCAGGGGTTTTCAGTTTCCCACGGCCGTGACAGGCGATGCAGGGCTCGCACAATACCTGCTCGAGGCTTTCGCGGGTGCGCTTGCGCGTCATCTGCACCAGGCCCAGTTCGGTGATGCCGATGATGTTGGTTTTGGCATGATCGCGTTCGAGCTGTTTTTCCAGGGTGCGCAACACCTGGCGCTGATGTTCTTCGTCTTCCATGTCGATGAAGTCGATGATGATGATCCCGCCGATGTTGCGCAGCCGCAGTTGCCGGGCAATGGCCGTGGCAGCTTCGAGGTTGGTCTTGAAGATGGTTTCTTCGAGGTTGCGATGGCCGACGAATGCCCCGGTGTTGACATCGATGGTGGTCATCGCTTCGGCGGGGTCGACCACCAGGTAGCCACCGGACTTGAGCGGCACCTTGCGCTCCAGGGCGCGCTGAATTTCGTCTTCGACCCCATACAGGTCGAAAATCGGCCGCTCCCCTGGATAGTGCTCCAGACGATCAGCAATTTCCGGCATCAGCTCGATGACGAACTGCGTGGTTTTCTGGAAGGTTTCCCGCGAGTCGATACGGATTTTTTCGATCTTCGGGTTGACCAGATCGCGTAGCGTGCGCAGAGCAAGGCCCAGGTCTTCGTAGATGACAGTCGGCGCACCGCAGGTTTTGATCTGGCTGCCGATCTGTTCCCAGAGACGGCGCAGGTAGCGGATGTCCTGGAGGATTTCTTCAGAGCGGGCCCCTTCGGCAGCGGTGCGCAGAATGAAGCCCCCGGCGTCCTTGATGTTCTCGCTGACCATGCAATCGCTGACCACTTGCTTGAGGCGCTCGCGCTCTGCTTCGTCTTCGATCTTCAGGGAAATACCGACGTGGCTGCTGCGCGGCATGTACACCAGGTAACGAGAGGGGATCGACAGCTGCGTGGTCAGGCGTGCGCCCTTGGTGCCGATTGGGTCTTTGGTCACCTGCACCACCAGCGCCTGGCCCTCGTGGACCAGGGCCGTGATGTTCTCCACCGCCGAGCCTTCGCGCTGAGAAATCTCCGAGGCATGGATGAACGCTGCGCGTTCAAGCCCAATGTCGACGAAGGCTGCCTGCATACCCGGCAGCACCCGCACCACCTTGCCTTTGTAGATATTGCCAACGATGCCGCGGCGCTGGGTGCGCTCGACGTGCACTTCCTGCAGCACCCCGTTTTCCACCACCGCCACACGCGATTCCATCGGGGTGATGTTGATCAGGATCTCTTCACTCATGGCAGGCTCTCGTCAAAGGTCTTCGGTAATGATGGATCGCGCGTGACAGCCTGGCTACCGTTGGTTTGTTACCTCAGGCAAAAGCGCCGCTTCCTGCCAGCAGGCGATGCCGAACTCGGCGAGGATCTCGGCCGTTTCGCACAACGGCAGGCCAACCACTGCCGAATAACTGCCTTGGAGGCCGGTTACGAATACCGCACCCAGGCCTTGGATGGCATAGCCGCCGGCCTTGTCCGCCGGCTCGCCCGTGGCCCAGTAGCGCTCGGCCTGAGCAGCATCGATGGCGCGAAAATGTACGGTGCTGCTGACGCGCACACTTTCGCAGCGCTGCCCATCGCACACTGCCACTGCCGTAAGTACCTGATGGGCTTTGCCGCCCAGCTCGCGCAGCATAGCCAACGCGTGTTCGCGGTTCTCGGGCTTGCCCATGATGCGGCCGTCGAGCACCACCGCCGTATCGGCACCAAGCACCACGCCAGGGCCTTGCAGGGCCGCCAGGCCGGCCTGAGCCTTGGCCACGGCCAGTCGCTCGACGTAAGCGTCAGCGCCTTCACCGGGCAGTGGGGTTTCATCGATCGGAGCGCTGACGACGGCGAACGGCACGCCGATCTGCGCGAGCAATTCACGTCTGCGTGGCGAGCCAGAGGCGAGGTAGAGTGGTTTCATGAGACATCTCCCTGTCAGTGGTGGCAGCGCCGTCAGTGAATGTGCAGGCGTCTGCGCAGGTCGCGCAGGGCGAAGCTGATCCACGGCCAGAGCAAGGCACTGATCACCGCTGACCAGACCAGCGCCAGGGTTGGCAGGCGGTTGCCGGTCAGCGCGCTGAGCCAAAGTTGGACCAGCTGAGCAATACCGAAGATCACCAGCACCACCAAGCTCTGCTGCCAAAGCGGGAACATGCGCAAGCGCTGCTGCAAGGAAAGCACCAGGAAGGTGATGAGGGTGAGGATCAGCGCGTTCTGGCCGAGCAAGGTTCCGTACAGGACATCCTCGGCCAGCCCCAGCACGAAGGCAGTGGTCATGCCCACTCTATTGGGCACGTTTAAGGTCCAGAAGGACACCAGCATCGCCAGCCACATGGGGCGGAACACTTCGAGAAACTGAGGCATCGGCGACACGCTGAGCAACAGCCCGATGGCGAATGTCAGCCAAATGACCCAAGCGTGATTTCGGCGCGACTTGGCCATTATTGCCTCCGAGGTTGCGCAGGTGCCGCTGGAGCTGCAGCGGGACTGGTCGGCGCGGCTGCAGGCGTGGCAGGTGCCTGCCCTGTAGCGGCAGGTGCAGCAGTGGACGCAGGTTCGGCAGCAGTGGCCGGCTGCGCTGCGCCTTTGCGATCGGCTTCCTCTTGGGCAATGGCGGCGTCAGTGGCGCGCTGCTCCGGCGTGCGACGGTCGCTGAACACCAGCAGCATGTAGCGGCTGCGGTTTAGGGCGGCAGTCGGAATGGCGCGTACGATTGCAAACGGCTGGCCGGAGTCGTGAATCACCTCATTGACCGTGGCCACCGGGTAACCGGCCGGGAAACGTTGGCCCATGCCGGAGCTGACCAGCAGGTCGCCTTCCTTGATGTCAGCGGTATCGGCAACATGGCGCAGTTCCAGACGCTCCGGGTTGCCCGTGCCGCTAGCGATGGCGCGCAGCCCATTGCGGTTGACCTGCACCGGAATGCTGTGGGTCGTATCGGTCAACAGCAACACCCGTGACGTGTAAGGCATCAGCTCGACGACCTGGCCCATCAGGCCGCGGGCATCGAGCACCGGCTGGCCAAGGAACACGCCATCGCGCTCACCCTTGTTGATCAGGATGCGGTGGGTGAACGGGTTGGGATCGACGCCGATCAACTCGGCCACCTCGACCTTCTCGTTAACCAGCGCCGAAGAGTTGAGCAGCTCACGCAGGCGCACGTTCTGCTCGGTCAGGGCCGCCAGTTTCTGCAGGCGCCCCTGCAGCAACAGGGCTTCGGTCTTGAGTTTTTCGTTTTCGGCGATCAGCTCCGTACGGCTGCCGAACTGGCCGGCCACGCCTTGCCACATGCGCTGCGGCAGGTCAGTGATCCAGTACGATTCCATCAGCACCAGGCCCATCTGGCTGCGCACAGGCTTGAGCACGTCGAAACGCGCGTCGACAACCATCAACGCGACCGACAGCACCACCAGCACCAGCAGGCGAACGCCCAGCGAAGGGCCCTTGGAGAAAAGCGGTTTAATGGGCCGTTCCTCGTGGACGACTCAGGAGGTCATTGGACATCGGGACAACGCACCAGCCTGGTTGCGGGTTGACGGAAACGACGCCCGGACGGACGCCAGCCCAGCGCATACAGGTAGCACTGTGCGTGCTACCTGTAAACCGGGCGCTCGATGGCTACGCGGATCACTCGCTGGAGAGCAAGTCCATCGCGTGCTTGTCCATCATTTCCAGGGCGCGGCCACCGCCACGGGCCACGCAGGTCAGCGGGTCTTCGGCAACGATCACCGGCAGGCCAGTTTCCTGGGCCAACAGCTTGTCCAGGTCACGCAGCAGGGCACCGCCACCGGTCAGTACCAGGCCGCGCTCGGCGATGTCGGAGGCCAGCTCCGGCGGCGATTGCTCCAGAGCGCTCTTGACCGCCTGGACGATGGTCGCCAGGGATTCCTGCAGCGCTTCGAGGACTTCGTTGGAATTCAGGGTGAAGGCACGCGGTACGCCCTCGGCCAGGTTACGGCCACGTACGTCGACTTCGCGCACTTCGCCGCCTGGGTAGGCAGTGCCGATTTCCTGCTTGATGCGCTCGGCGGTGGACTCGCCGATCAGGCTGCCGTAGTTGCGGCGCACGTAGGTAACGATGGCTTCGTCGAAGCGGTCGCCGCCAACGCGTACGGATTCGGCATACACCACACCGTTGAGCGAGATGAGGGCGATTTCGGTGGTACCGCCACCGATGTCGACGACCATCGAGCCGCGAGCTTCTTCGACTGGCAGGCCGGCGCCGATGGCAGCGGCCATGGGTTCTTCGATCAGGAACACTTCACGGGCACCGGCACCCAGGGCCGACTCGCGAATGGCGCGGCGCTCTACCTGGGTCGACTTGCACGGTACGCAGATCAGCACGCGAGGGCTGGGCTGCAGGAAGCTGTTTTCGTGCACTTTGTTGATGAAGTACTGCAGCATTTTTTCACAGACGCTGAAGTCGGCAATGACGCCGTCTTTCATCGGACGAATGGCAGCAATGTTACCTGGCGTACGACCGAGCATGCGCTTGGCCTCGGTACCGACGGCGACGACGCTTTTCTGGTTGCCGTGGGTACGGATGGCAACAACCGAGGGCTCATTCAGGACGATACCGCGCTCACGCACGTAAATTAGGGTGTTGGCAGTCCCCAGGTCGATGGAAAGATCGCTGGAAAACATGCCACGCAGTTTCTTGAACATGGGAAAGTGACCCTGGGGAAAGCGTGGGTAAAAAAGTGCGGCAAACTCTAACAATGGCAGGGATTTTGGGCAAGGAGCCAATATGTTAAATTGGCTGTTTTTCCGAGCACGCCAGCAGATGATCGCGGCCGTTGGACCGCCAAAATGCTGACATGTTCCTCACTGCCGAGCTGATTCGGTTCTTTGTTTCCCCTGGAGATCAACCATGGCGCTTGAACGCAGCGACGTGGAGAAGATCGCCCATCTGGCCCGCCTGGGCCTGAATGACGGCGAACTGCCACGCATTACTGACGCCCTGAACAGCATTCTCGGCCTGGTCGACCAGATGCAAGCGGTCGACACCGACGGTATCGAACCTCTGGCCCATCCCCTGGAGGCCAGCCAGCGTCTGCGTCCCGACCAGGTCACCGAAAGCAATCAGCGCGATGCCTATCAGGCCATTGCACCCTCGACCGAAAGCGGTCTGTACCTGGTTCCCAAAGTCATCGAGTAAGGGATAGAGCCTGCCATGCATGAATTGACCCTGGCCGAGATCGCCCGCGGACTCGCCGACAAGTCGTTTTCTTCCGAAGAGCTGACCGGCGCCCTGCTGGCGCGCGTCAAGCAGATCGACCCACAGATCAACAGCTTCATCAGCGTCACCGAAGAACTGGCCTTGGGCCAGGCACGTGCCGCAGACGCCCGCCGCGCTGGTGGCGAAACCGGCGCCCTGCTCGGCGCCCCAATCGCCCACAAGGACCTGTTCTGCACCCTGGGCGTGCGCACCAGCTGCGGCTCGAAGATGCTCGACAACTTCAAGGCGCCGTACGATGCCACGGTGGTAGCCAAGCTGGCCGATGCCGGCATGGTCACCCTGGGCAAGACCAACATGGACGAGTTCGCCATGGGTTCGGCCAACGAATCCAGCCACTACGGCGCGGTGAAGAACCCATGGAGCCTCGAGCACGTGCCTGGCGGCTCGTCCGGTGGTTCGGCCGCGGCCGTAGCTGCACGCCTGCTGCCGGCCACCACCGGTACCGACACTGGCGGTTCGATCCGCCAGCCGGCGGCGCTGACCAACCTTACCGGCCTCAAACCGACGTACGGTCGCGTATCGCGCTGGGGCATGATCGCCTACGCCTCCAGCCTCGACCAGGGTGGCCCGCTGGCGCGCACTGCCGAAGACTGCGCCCTGCTGCTGCAAGGCATGGCCGGCTTCGATGCCAAGGACTCCACCAGCATCGATGAGCCCGTACCTGACTACAGCGCCAGCCTCAACGGCTCGCTGCAGGGGCTGCGCATCGGCCTGCCGAAGGAATACTTCGCAGCCGGCCTCGACCCACGCATCGCCGACCTGGTCCAGGCCAGCGTCAAGGAGCTGGAAAAGCTCGGCGCAGTGGTCAAGCAAATCAGCCTGCCCAACATGCAGCATGCCATTGCGGCGTACTACGTGATCGCCCCCGCCGAAGCTTCCTCCAACCTGTCGCGTTTCGATGGCGTGCGCTTCGGCTACCGCTGTGAAGCCCCCAAGGACCTGACCGACCTGTACAAGCGCTCTCGTGGCGAAGGCTTCGGCGCCGAGGTGCAGCGCCGCATCATGGTCGGCACCTACGCCCTTTCGGCCGGCTACTACGACGCCTACTACGTCAAGGCACAGCAGATCCGTCGCCTGATCAAGAACGACTTCATGGCGGCGTTCAACGATGTCGACCTGATCCTAGGCCCGACCACGCCGAACCCGGCTTGGAAGCTTGGCGCCAAGAGCAGCGACCCTGTCGCCGCCTACCTGGAAGACGTCTACACCATCACTGCCAACCTGGCAGGCCTGCCAGGCCTGTCGATGCCTGCCGGCTTCGTCGATGGCCTGCCGGTCGGCGTACAGCTGCTGGCCCCATACTTCCAGGAAGGCCGCCTGCTCAACGTCGCGCACCGTTACCAGCAAGTCACCGACTGGCACACCCGCGCCCCTAACGGCTTCTGAGGAATTCACACATGCAATGGGAAGTTGTGATCGGGCTGGAGATTCATACCCAGCTGGCCACCCAGTCGAAGATCTTCTCCGGCAGCGCCACCACCTTCGGCTCCGAGCCGAACACCCAGGCCAGCCTGGTTGATCTAGGCATGCCTGGCGTGCTGCCAGTGCTGAACCAGGAGGCCGTACGCATGGCCTGCATGTTCGGCCTGGCCATCGATGCCGAAATCGGCAAGCGCAACGTGTTCGCGCGCAAGAACTACTTCTACCCTGACCTGCCCAAGGGTTACCAGATCAGCCAGATGGATCTGCCGATCGTCGGCAAGGGCCACCTGGACATCGCCCTGGAAGACGGCACCATCAAGCGTATCGGCGTAACCCGCGCGCACCTGGAGGAAGACGCCGGCAAGAGCCTGCACGAGGACTTCAGCGGTTCCACCGGCATCGACCTCAACCGTGCCGGCACGCCGCTGCTGGAAATCGTCTCCGAGCCAGACATGCGTAGCGCCAAGGAGGCCGTGGCTTACGTCAAGGCAATCCACGCGCTGGTACGCTACCTGGGCATCTGTGACGGCAACATGGCCGAAGGCTCGCTGCGCTGCGACTGTAACGTATCGATCCGCCCCAAGGGCCAGACCGAGTTCGGCACCCGCTGCGAGATCAAGAACGTCAACTCGTTCCGCTTCATCGAACGCGCTATCAACAGCGAGATCCAGCGCCAGATCGACCTGATCGAGGACGGCGGCAAGGTGGTGCAGGAAACCCGCCTGTACGACCCGAACAAGGACGAGACCCGCTCCATGCGCAGCAAGGAGGAGGCCAACGACTACCGTTACTTCCCCGATCCCGATTTGCTGCCGGTGGTAATCGAGGACAGCTTCCTCGAAACGGTGCGCGCAGGCCTTCCTGAGCTGCCAACGCAGAAGGTCGAGCGTTTCCAGAGCCAATACGGCCTGTCGGCCTATGACGCCAACGTGCTGGCTTCGAGCCGCGAGCAGGCGGACTACTTCGAAGAAGTGGTGCGTATTGGCGGGGATGCCAAGCTTGCCGCCAACTGGGTCATGGTCGAACTGGGTAGCCTGCTGAACAAACTAGGGGTCGAGATCGACCAAGCCCCGGTGAGTGCCGCGCACTTGGGCGGCATGTTGCTGCGCATTCGTGACAACACCATCAGCGGCAAGATCGCCAAGACCGTGTTCGAGGCCATGGCCGCCGGCGAAGGCGATGCCGATAGCATCATCGAAAGCAAAGGCCTCAAGCAGGTTACCGACACCGGTGCAATCGACAAGATGCTCGACGAAGTGCTCGCCGCCAATGCCGAACAAGTCGAACAGTACCGCGCCGCCGACGAGGCCAAACGCGGCAAGATGTTCGGTTTCTTCGTCGGCCAGGCGATGAAGGCTTCCAAGGGCAAGGCCAACCCTGGGCAGGTGAACCAACTGCTCAAGGCCAAGCTCGAAGGGTGACGATTTCAATCCTATAGCCGTGCGAGGGCATAGCCCTCGTTCGCGGCTAAAGCCGTTCCTACAGAGCTGCCGCTACCCACGCGAGCACCCACCTCTCTATAGGAACGGCTCTAGCCGCCAATGGCCGCACTGGGAGAGCACCACACTTGCTTAAACGATCCCTCGCCAGCTTGGCGCTTTTTTCCTTCCTGGCTGGCTGCGCCAGTCAGGCCATCGACCCCCGCGGTTACAACGAAACCGGCACCGCGTCCTATTACGGCTCCCGCCACCACGGCAAACGCACCGCCAGCGGCGAACCGTTCAACCAGCACGGGCTGACCGCTGCCCACCGCAGCCTGGCATTCGGCAGCCGGGTACTGGTCACCAACCTGGCCAATGACCGCAGCGTGGTGGTCCGCATCAACGACCGCGGCCCGCATACCCGCAGCCGCTTGATCGACCTGTCACGTGCTGCAGCAGAAAAAATCGGCATGCTCCGTAGCGGAACGGCGCGCGTGCGGGTACAAGGTTTGAGCGACTGACCTGACAACCGCTTTGACGGGAGCATGACCATTTTCGACCTCGCAACCCTACCCACCTTCAGCCTGCTGCAAATGGGCCTTGCCCTGCTATTGCTGGTCGGCGGAGCCGAGCTCATGGTGCGCGCCGCACTTCGCCTGGCGCAACGCCTGCACGTGCGGCCATTGATCATCGGCCTGAGCCTGGTCGCTTTCGGCAGCACTGCTCCGCAGCTGACGGTAAGCCTGCAGGCTGCTTTCCAGGGTGCTCCTGATGTGGCCGTGGGCAGCGTGATTGGCAGCAATATCTTCAATGTACTGGTCATCCTCGGGCTGGCCGCGCTGGTCATCCCGTTGCGGGTGTCACGCCAGTTGGTGCGCCTGGATATCCCGCTGATGATCGCAGCCAGCGCGCTGGTATATGCCCTTTGCGCCAATGCTCACTTGGGCCGGGCCGAGGGTTTATTGTTGCTGCTTGGCCTGGCGGGCTACCTGGCGATGCTTTGGCACCAGTCACGCCACTATGCCCGCACCTACCCTGCGCCGAATGCCGGGGCGGCCAGCGCCGGGCGTTTCTGGTCCGCGACGTTGCTCCAGGTGCTGTTGGGCTTTGGCCTGTTGAGCCTGGCCGGCCACCTGCTGTTGGAGTCGGCCATTGAAGTGGCTACCGATCTGGGCTTGTCCGAGCGCATCATCGGCCTGACCGTGGTCGCGGTGTGTACATCCCTGCCTGAACTTGCCGCAGCGCTGATCGCCGCCATTCGAGGTGAGCGGGAAATTGCGGTAGGCACGGTGATCGGCAGCAACCTGTTCAACCTGCTTGGGGTACTTGGCCTGACCGCGCTGACCACCCCCGAGCCACTGACCATTTCGCCCAATGCACTGGCCTTCGACCTTCCGGTGATGCTTGGCGTCGCCGCACTGAGCTTGCCGGTGTTCTACTCCGGTTATCGAATCACCCGCGCCGAAGGGCTGGTGTTTCTTTGCCTGTACCTGGCCTATGGGCTACATGTGGCGGCTTTCACCATGGGCATGCCACTGGCCGGGCGGCTGGAGCGGTTGATGTTGTTCTATGTGCTGCCGGTGCTTGCCGTGGTGCTGTTGTTCACCACCCTGCGTGCCTGGCGGCGGCAGCATTGATGAGCGCATGATTTGGGGTTGGCGGCGCTCGATCTCACAGGCGGTGCAAATTTAACGCCGAACCTCCTACGTTTGTTTCGGGCCAATATTTTCAGAGAGATTTGCGCGCGGACGCTCTAGGGCATGGCGCGATATCGCGTCGTACGAACCAGGCGGTCGCGCGGGCCTGTCGCAGGCGTTACTGGCCCGAAACGAGCGTAGGAGCGAGCGCAGCTCGCGATGCGCCGCGCGGGCGGCGCTCGATCTCACAGGCGGTGCAAATTCAACGCCGAACCTCCTACGTTTGTTTCGGGCCAATATTTTCAGTGAGATTTGCGCGCGGACGCTCTGGGGCATGGCGCGATATCGCGTCGTACAAACAAGGCGGTCGCGCGCGCCTGCCACAGGCGTTACTGGCCCGAAACAAACGTAGGAGCGAGCAAAGCTCGCGATGCGCCGCGCGGGCGGCGCTCGATCTCACTGGCGCTGCATGACTTTCGCCATACCCCCGCTCAACCAACCCACAGACCACGGCGCCACAACCGCCACCCAACCCACCCCAACGTCACTGCCCGCAACGCCATGAACCCGAGGAACGCCAACCACAACCCATGGTTGCCAAACCCGCTCATGACCACCGCAAAGGGCAGCGCAATCAGCACCGACAGCACCATCGCATTGCGCATCTCCCGCGCCCGGGTTGCGCCTATGAACAGCCCGTCAAGCAAGTAACTCCATACAGCAATCAACGGCAACACCGCCAGATACGGCAGGTACGGGTAGGCCGCTGCACGGACGCTATCGATGTCAGTCTGCAGCTCGATGAACAGGTGCCCACCCAGCAAGAACACGCCAGCAAAGACCGCGCTGGTGATCAGCGACCAGCCGCAGGCCACCACCAGTGAACGGCGCAGGGTTTGGCGATCCCGCGCACCGATGGCGTGCCCGCACAGCGCCTCCACTGCATGGGCCAGGCCATCCAGGGCATAGGCGGTAAGCAGCAGCCCGTTGAGCAACAGGGCATTGGCGGCCACCGTAGCCTCGCCCAGGCGCGCGCCCTGCACGGTAATCAGCAGGAACACCAATTGCAGCGCGAGGCTGCGCAGGAAGATATCGCGGTTCACCGCCAGCAGCGGCCGCCAGGCCTGCCAGCGCTTGAGCGCAACCCAGGCGATTTGCCCGGGGTAGGCCCGCAGGGCTGGGCGGGTGAGGGCTAGGCCGAGCAGGGCGGCGCACCACTCAGCAATCACCGAGGCACGTGCCGAACCCAGCACGCCCCAGTCCAAACCCAGCACGAACCACAGGTTCAAAGCGATATTCAACAGGTTGGTGGCCAAAAGAATAGCCAGTGGGGCCCTCGCATTCTGGGTGCCGAGGAACCAGCCGACCAGCGCGTAGCTGGCCAGCGCCGCCGGAAGGCCTAGCAGCCGGGTGTGAAAAAAAACCTCGGTAGACTGCTGTAACGCCTCGCTCGGCTGCATGGCGTGTAGCGCCAATTGACTGAAGGGCAGCGCAACCAGGCCGATCAGCAAGGCGAGGACGGCAGCCAGTAACAGGCCTTGCACCAGCACTTGGCGCAGCGCCGCGCCGTCGGCACGCCCGGCGGCCTGGGCGGCGAAGCCCGTGGCGCCCATGCGCAAAAAGCCCAACAGGCCGACCATGAAAGTGTACAGCGTGGCACCCACGGCCACGGCGCCGAGCTGATGAGCGTGGGGCAGATGGCCGATTACCGTGCTGTCGACCAGAGCCACCAGTGGCACCGAAATGTTGGAAAGGATCATCGGCGCGGCCAGCGCCCAGACCTTGCGGTGGGTCGGCCGGTGCTGCCAGTCGGTGGTCAGTGGCGACATTACGATTCCTGCGCATGAGGGGCCGGCGCATTGTAACGACCGGCAACCAATCTGCGCGAACACGGTCTCACTTGCCGCATCGGTGAACGTGCCATGACCGCCGTTGCGCTATAGTTGCTCCCCTTACGTACACGCTGCCGAAGAGTTCCCACTCCATGTTCAACAAAGGATTGTTGCTGGCCTGCGCGCTGGCTTTGCTCAGTGCCTGTGATTCCTCGACGCCGGGGCAGCCCGCGCCGGCCGACAAGCCGGCAGCGAGCGCTGCGGTAGAGCCTTCTGCGCCCAAGCGCGAGGACCCTGCGATACTCGCCAAACGCTACGAGGGGCGCCAGCTCAGCGTGCTGGATGTCTCCGAAGTGCAGCTCGACGGAGCCAGCACGCTGTCGGTCAGCTTCTCAGCGCCCCTGGACGCCAAACAGGATTTCGCCGCCAAGGTGCATTTGGTCGACACCGTCAAAGGCAAGGTCGACGGCGCTTGGGAACTCTCGGACAACCAGATGGAGCTGCGCATGCGCCACCTGGAGCCGCAGCGCAAACTGGTGTTGACGATCGACAAGGGATTGCTGGCGGTCAATGGCAACCGGCTTGAAAGTGACTCGGTCAGCCGCCTGGAAACTCGCGATATGCAGCCTACCGTTGGCTTCGCCAGTCGCGGCTCGTTACTGCCCACGCGCCTGGCCGAAGGCCTGCCGGTGATCGCCCTGAACGTGCCCAAGGTCGATGTCGAATTCTTCCGGGTCAAGCCACAGATGCTGTCGCCGTTCCTGGCCAACTGGGGGCGCAACAGCAGCCTTTACGCTTACCAGTCCAAAGAGCTGCTCGACATGGCCGAGCTGGTCTATGGCGGCCGCTTCGACCTCAACCCGGCGCGCAATACCCGCGAAACGGTGCTCTTGCCCATCGCCGGGGTCAAGCCACTGCAGGAGCCGGGTGTCTATCTGGCCGTGATGCGGGCTTCGGGTACCTATGATTACTCGCAGCCGGCCACGCTGTTCACCTTGAGCGACATCGGTGTCTCCGCTCACCGTTATCGTGATCGCATCGACGTTTTTGCTCAGGCCCTGGAGGGCGGCAAGGCGCTCAAGGACGTCAACCTCGAACTGCACGACGACAAAGGCGCGCTGCTGGCCCAGGCCAAGACCGACGGTGCCGGCCATGCCCAGCTGCCGATCACGGCCAAGGCCGACACGCTGATCGCCACCCAGGGTGCACACACCACCTTGTTACGCCTGAACACCGCCGCCCTGGACCTGGCCGAATTCGACATCACCGGCCCTCAGGCCAATCCGCTGCAATTCTTCATCTTCGGGCCGCGCGACCTCTATCGGCCGGGTGAAACGGTGCTGCTCAATGGCTTGCTGCGCGATCAGGATGGCAAGCCGGTCAAGGCCCAACCGGTCAATGTAGAAGTGCGCCGCCCGGACGAGCAGGTCAGCCGCAAGTTCGTCTGGGAGGCCGACGCCAATGGCCTTTACCAGTACCAGTTGCAACTGGCAACGGAGGCGCCGACCGGGCGCTGGCAGCTGCTGTTGGATCTGGGCGGCGGTCGCAAGCAGATGTACGAATTTTTGGTCGAAGATTTCCTGCCAGAGCGCCTGGCCCTTGAACTCAAGGGCAGCGATACACCGCTGTCTCCCGAAGAGGATGCGCGCATCCAGGTCACCGGGCGTTACCTCTACGGTGCGCCAGCTGCTGGCAATCGCCTCAGCGGCCAGGCCTATGTACGGCCTTTGCGTGAAGCGGTGCCGGCGCTGCCTGGCTACCAGTTCGGCTCGGTGACCGAAACTGAACTGAATCAGGACCTGGAACTGGACGAGGCGACCCTCGATCAAGCCGGTAAAGCCGTGCTCGATATTCAAAGCCGCTGGGCCGAAGCCCGTTCGCCGCTGCAATTGACCGTGCAGGCCAGCTTGCAGGAGTCCGGCGGCCGACCGATCACTCGCCGCCTCGAACAGCCCATCTGGCCAGCCGAGCGCTTGCCTGGCCTGCGCGGCCTGTTCGACGGGGAGCAAACCGATAGCGATGGCCCGGTTGAGTTCGAGTTCCTGGTGGCTGACCGCGCTGGCCACAAGCTTGCCGCCAGCGAGCTGAAAGTTCGCCTGATCCGCGAGCGCCGCGATTACTACTGGAACTACTCGCAGAGCGATGGCTGGAGCTACAACTACAACGAAAAATTCCTCACTCAGAGCGAGCAAACCGTCGACATCAAGGCAGGGTCCACAGCCAAGTTGAGCTTCCAGGTGGAGTGGGGCCCGTACCGTGTCGAGGTGCAAGACCCCGAAACCGGGATTGTCTCCAGCGAACGCTTCTGGGCTGGCTATCGCGCCCAGGACAACGCTGAAGGCGGTGCCGTGCGGCCCGACCAGGTGAAGCTGGCGCTGGACAAACCCGCCTATGCCGATGGCGAGACCGCCAAGGTCACCGTAACCCCGCCTGCCGGCGGCAGCGGCTATCTGATGATCGAGTCCAGCGATGGCCCGCTGTGGTGGCAGGAGATCGACGTGCCTGCCGAGGGCAAAACCTTCGACGTGCAACTGGACAAACAGTGGGCGCGCCACGACTTGTACATCAGCGCGCTGGTGATCCGCCCGGGTGAGCGCAAAGCCAATGCCACGCCCAAACGCGCCGTGGGGGTGCTGCATCTGCCGCTGGCGCGGGCTGAGCGCAAGCTGGCCGTCAGCCTGCAGGCGCCGGAGAAAATGCGCCCCAAGCAACCCCTGACCGTGAAGATCAAAGCCACCAATGCCGATGGCAGTGTGCCCAAACAGGCCCATGTGCTGGTCTCGGCGGTGGACGTAGGTATCCTCAACATCACTGACTTCAAAACCCCGGACCCTTTCGCCAGCCTGTTCGGGCGCAAGGCCTACGGCGCCGATCAGCTGGACATCTATGGGCAGTTGATCGAAGCCGGCCAGGGCCGTCTGGCCAGCCTGGCATTCGGGGGTGATGCGGCATTGGCCAAAGGCGGCAAGCGCCCCAATACCACCGTCACCATCGTTGCCCAGCAAAGCCTGCCAGTGACCCTCAACGCCCAGGGCGAAGGGGAGGCCAGGCTAGACATTCCCGACTTCAACGGCGAGTTGCGGCTGATGGCCCAGGCCTGGACCGATGAGCATTTTGGCATGGCCGAAAGCAAGACCGTGGTGGCCGCCCCGCTGATTGCCGAACTGTCGGCGCCGCGCTTTCTGGCTGGCGGTGACCGCACCAGCCTGGCGCTCGACCTGGCCAACCTGTCGGGCCGTGCCCAGCAATTGCATGTGCAGATCAGTACCGAAGGCCAACTGACCCTGACGGCCAGTGCCGAACAGGATATCGCGCTGGCCGAGGGCCAGCGCCGTACGCTGCTGATTCCGGTACAGGCCGAGGGTGGCCTGGGGCAGGGCAAGGTGCGGGTGCAGGTCAACGGCCTGCAACTGGCGCAGGAACCGGTGAACACCTTCGAGCGAGAATGGACCCTGGGTGTGCGTCCGGCGTACCCGGCAATGCTCAAGCATTACCGCGTAGCGCTCAAGGACCAGCCTTGGACGCTGCCCGAAGGTGATCTGGCCGCCTTCGAGCCTGCTGGCCTTGAAGCCAGCCTTGCGCTGTCGAGCCGCCCGCCGCTGAACCTGGCCGAGCAGATCCGTGCCCTCGAAGCCTACCCCTATGGATGCCTGGAGCAGACCACCAGCGGTTTGTATCCCTCGCTGTATGCCGATGCGCAAAGCCTCAAACGGCTGGGCATCAAAGGCGAACCGGCTGCGGTGCGCAAGCGCAAGATCGAGATGGGTATCGAGCACCTGTTGGGCATGCAGCGTTACAACGGCAGCTTCGGTTTGTGGAGCTCCGATGGCGAGGAAGAATACTGGCTGACCGCTTATGTCACAGACTTCCTCCTGCGGGCCCGTGACCAAGGCTATGGCGTGCCGGCCGAGGCGTTGAAGAAGGCCAACGAACGGCTGCTGCGCTACCTGCAGGAGCGTAACCTGATCGAAGTGGACTACAGCGAAAACGCCGAGCACACACGTTTTGCCGTGCAAGCCTACGCCGCACTGGTCCTCTCGCGCAGCCAGCAGGCGCCGCTGGGAGCCTTGCGCAGCCTGTTCGAGCGCCGCGCTGATGCACGCTCCGGCCTGCCGCTGGTGCAACTGGCGGTGGCGCTCAATGGCATGGGCGACCAGCCGCGCGCCGAGCAGGCGTTGCAGGCAGGCTTGGGTATCAGTCGCAGCAAAGGATGGCTGGCAGACTACGGCAGCAACCTGCGCGACCAAGCGCTGATCCTGGCGCTGCTGCAGGAGAGCAAATTGGCCAGTAACCAGGTCGATCAGCGGCTGTTCGCGCTGTCTGACGAACTGGCCGCCAACCGCTGGTTGTCGACCCAGGAACGTAATGCCCTGTTCCTGGCCGGCCGTGGCCTGCTGGGCAAACCCCAAGCGCCTTGGAAGGCGCGCCTGGACAGTGCTGGGGAAGTGCGCGAGTTCAATGAAACCGACTCGGGCATGCAGCTTGAAGGGCCGTTGCTTGCTTCACCGCTGACCGTGCAGAACGAAGGCAGTGAAACGCTCTACCAGCAACTGACCCTTTCCGGTTATCCACGCCAGGCGAGCGCTGCGACCAGCAACGGCATGGAGATTCGCAGAGAGTATCTGGGCATGAATGGCCAGGCGCTGGACCTGCGCAACCTGCGCAGCGGCGACCTGGTTCTGGTGCACTTGGCCCTCAAGGCCAGCGAACGGGTGCCCGATGCCCTGGTGGTCGACCTGCTGCCTGCTGGGCTAGAGCTTGAAAACCAGAACCTTGCGCAAAGCGCTGCCAGCCTGGACAACGCCAGCAGTGCGGTGAAGCAATGGCGCGAGTCGATGCAGAACGCCAGCGTGGTGCATCAAGAGTACCGTGATGATCGTTACGTCGCCGCGCTCAAACTCGATGGCTATGGCACCACGCACCTGCTGTACCTGGCGCGGGCTGTGACTCCAGGCACCTACCGGGTGCCGCCGCCGCAGGTGGAGTCGATGTACCGGCCTAACCTGCAGGCGCTGGGGGACGCGCAAGCAGAGATGACGGTTAAGGCGCGTTGAGCATCCTGCACCGACCTTGAGGGCGCCCCTCAAGGTCGGTGCAGCGCAGCCAGAGCAATCAGTGTATGACCCAGCTCATCACCCAGAGCCCCAGCACCAGCCAGATGATGCCCAGAATGATCGAGGCACGCATGAAGGCGCGGATGGCCGAGTACAGCAGCAACAAGCCGACGATCAGGGCGAGGATGCTGACAAGTGAAGTATCCATGCCCAGCGTGCGTGCCAGGCCGTCGATGAAATTGCCCCCGGCGTTTGCCAGCAGGTTGAACAGGCCGCTCAAGGCGTCGACGATGAAGCGGATCAACGACCCCAGTGCCTGGCCGAGCCACTCGAAAAAACCTTCTACATGCATAGTTGCTTCCTGATGAACGAATTGGCGCTGTTGCCGCTTCCAAACCTTTGGCCATCAGCTGGCCAGGTCGGTTCCCGATGCCAAGCTTAGCGCGGCCAGCTACCCAAGCGCGGCGGCTTTTGCGTGTAGCTGTGGTCAGCTTATTGCTGCTGGCCGGCCTGTTATGGCTGGCTGATCGCATCTGGCCATTGCCAATGCCGGGCAACGACCTGGCACGGGTAGTGCTGGCAGAGGACGGCACGCCGCTATGGCGGTTCGCTGATGCCGATGGCGTGTGGCGCTACCCAGTCACCCCGGAGGAGGTTTCGCCGCTGTATCTGCAGGCTTTGCTGACCTACGAAGACCGCTGGTTCTACCAGCATCCGGGGGTCAACCCGCTGGCTCTGGCGCGGGCGGCCTGGCTTAACCTGCGCGGCGGCCGTGTGGTATCTGGCGGCAGTACGCTGTCGATGCAAGTGGCACGCCTGCTCGACCCACACGACCGCACCTTAGGGGGTAAGCTGCGCCAGCTATGGCGTACCGCGCAGTTGGAGTGGCACCTGTCCAAGCGCGAGATACTGCAGCTCTACCTCAACCGCGCCCCATTCGGTGGGACCTTGCAAGGTGTTGCCGCAGCCAGTTGGGCTTACTTGGGCAAGTCCCCGCAACACCTCACGCCGGCTGAGGCCGCGTTGCTGGCCGTATTGCCGCAGGCGCCAAGCCGCTTGCGGCCTGACCGTCATCCGGCTCGAGCCCAGCGTGCCCGCGACAAGGTGCTGCAGCGCCTGGATGAATACAGGGTCTGGCCGTCACGACAGATTCAGGAAGCTGCCGAGGAGCCACTGCTACTCGCCCCGCGTCAGGAGCCTGCGCTGGCACCTTTGCTGGCGCGTAGGCTGAACGGCCCGAACAGCCCGACGCTGATTCGCACAACCCTGGACGCCTCGCTGCAGCGGCGCCTGGAAGACCTGCTGCTGGGTTGGCGCGCGCGGCTGCCGGAGCGTACCTCTGCCGCCATTGTGGTGGTCGAAGCGCAGACCATGGCGGTGCGCGCGTACTTGGGCTCGGTCGATCTGAGCGACGCGCGCCGTTATGGCCATGTCGATATGGTTCGCGCGTTGCGCTCGCCAGGTTCGACACTCAAGCCGTTTCTCTATGGCCTGGCCCTGGATGATGGCCTGATCCACTCCGAATCACTGCTGCAGGATGTGCCGCGGCGTTACGGTGATTACCGCCCCGGCAATTTCTCGATGGGCTTCAGTGGCCCGGTGTCGGCAAGCTCGGCACTGGCGCTGTCGCTCAACCTGCCGGCGGTGCAGCTGCTCGAAGCCTACGGGCCCAAGCGCTTCGCCGCACGGTTGCGCATGGCTGGGGTGCCCCTGACGCTGCCGCCGCTGGCCGAGCCTAACCTGGCGTTGATTCTGGGTGGTGCAGGCAGCCGGCTGGAGGATTTGGTGGGCGGTTATGCAGCGCTGGCCCGTGGGGGCAACAGCGCGCAGATCCGCCTACAACCTCAGGCCCCACTGCTGGAGCGGCGGTTGATGTCACCTGGGGCAGCCTGGATTATCCGGCGCATCCTCAGTGGCCAGGCGAGGCCTGATCGCGACCCCCATGCCGAGCTGGTGCAGCGCCCGCAACTGGCCTGGAAGACCGGCACCAGCTACGGCTTTCGCGATGCCTGGTCCATTGGCGTAGGGCCGCGTTACCTGATTGGCGTGTGGATCGGCCGCCCCGATGGCACGCCGGTGCCTGGGCAGTTCGGCCTGGCTTCGGCGGCCCCATTGATGCTGCAGGTGCATGATTTGCTGAGCAACCGCGATAGCCAACGAGGCATTCGCGTCCCGGTGGAGCGTGTGCCCGCCAGTGTCGGGGTGGCGGCAATCTGCTGGCCGCTGGGCCAGCCCATGAACCGACAAGATCCTAATTGCCGCCGGCAACGCTTTGCCTGGACCCTCGATGGCACCACCCCGCCGACCTTGCAGGCGGCCGATCAGCCTCTAGGGCTTGGGCTGCGCGAGCGGATATGGGTCAACCCCCAAGGCTTGCGGGTGGATGGGAGTTGCCAAGGCGCCAATACACTGGACATCGCATTGTGGCCTGCGCCGCTCGAGCCATGGTTGCCACGGGTTGAACGGCGTGCGGCTCGCTTGCCGGCGGTGGACCCTAGCTGCCCACCTCAGGTGCCGGCCAGCGCGCCGCCGCTGTCCATCGTCGGCGTGCGCCCCGGTGATAACCTGCGCCGCCCTGCCACCAGCAGCGAGCCCCTGCAGTTACATGTGTCTGCCCTAGGCGGCGGTGGCCGGCGCTGGTGGTTCCTCAACGGCCAACCGCTGGGGCAGAGCGAAGGGCAGGACAGCATGCTGGTGCGCTTCGACCAGGCCGGGCAGTTCGAGCTCAGCGCGTTGGACGAGAGCGGAGAAACTGCCCGGGTGGCGTTTCAGGTCACCGAGTGAGCTGCCCTAGTGGGTTGTGAAGCGCTGATGAACAGGCGAGGAACTTGGCGTCAACGCTAATGCCAATTGGGTGCGGTTGTGCATATGGGTCAAACGTAGCACCTGGGACACATAGAGCTTCACGGTGTTTTCGGTAATCCCCAGTTCACAGGCAATCTGGTAATTGGTCTTGCCCTTGCTGACCAGCCTGGCAACTTCCAGTTGCCGTGGCGAGAGTTTCTCGAACGCCGCTGGGAGCTCGCCGTCGGGCTCATCGACAGCATCCGTGGCGCGGCGGTGCACGCCCTGGCCACGCGCCTTTTCCAGGTCCTGGTAAAGCTCGTCGATGGAGCCGGCCAGATCTTGCAAGCGTTGGTTCAAAGTGCCCAGGTCCTGAAGGTTGGCCTTGCGTTCGAGCAGCATGCGTTCCAGGCGCCGCACACCTTCGAGCAACTCGTCCAAGTCCATGGGCTTTTGGTAGTAATCGGCAAAGCCTTCGCGCAGGGCGCGGATAACGTCCTGTTTGTCGGCGCGCCCGGTGAGCATGATGGCCTCGAAAATACGCTGGCGTCCGCCTATGTCCTTCAAGGCATGAACCAGCTCGATGCCATCGCGATCCGGCATGTGCAGGTCGCACAACACCAGGCCAATGGCTTCATCGGCAGTGAAGCGCACGATGGCCTCATCGGTCGAATGGGCCGTTACGCATTGGTAACCCTGAACCTCGAGAAACTCGCTCAACTGTTCAACGATCAGTGGCTGGTCATCGACAACTAAAACTTTTACCTCACTGAATGACTTGGTCACGATCAACTCCATGTTCGTGGGCGGCCCTGATCCCGGGCCTAGCGCTTTGGCAGGTTAAAAAATAGACGCTGCCAGCGATTCTGTACAAGGCTTGTACAAGTTATCGGACAACAGGCTGGATTATTGGATCCATATAGCTGTCAGCATGAAACCTGTCAGGACATACGGCACGAAGGCTTGCCTGTCGCCCATCTCTTCAGTGAGGGCGGTCAAGCGTCTTTTTACCTTGGGATTGAGCAGTGCCCATAGGCGTTTGCGGGTCATTAGCCACAGCACCACGCTGACGCCAGCGCCGATGAACGTGCCGAGCACATATTGCGGGCTGGTTGCCACAGCCAGAGCGCCCATCAGCTTGACGTCGTCGGCGCCGAACCGGCCCAGCATGTAGCCAGGTAGGGTCAACAGCATGACGATGGCCAGTGCCCAGCCTGCATCGCTGGCTTCGGCGCCGATCCAGGTGTGGCCGGTCGCGAACAGCCAGACCAGGGCGCCTGTGGCGAAACCCAAGGTCAGCACGTTGGCGATCTGGCGCTCGCGGATATCTTGTTCAGTGCACAAGGCAAGCCACATCAGAAGAACAATGCTTTGCATCGGCAGGCGCCTTCCCGTTCGTTGAACACTTCTACCCGTTCAGTCAGGTTTCCTAGACAGGGTAGACGCGATCTGACGAACGGGCAGGGTGGGCATGCAAAAAGTGCGAAGGCACAGCAGGGCGGCTGGCTTACCTGACACGACCAGGTGGGTAGTTGCCAAGCACTTGAGCGACGGTCTTCTGGATCGCGTTGTTGCGCTCTTCGGGGCCAGGTGGGTAGTTGTTCATGATCTGTTCTGCGCTGCCACGCCAGACCAGCTTGCCGTCGCGGCCATCGAACAGGTCGATTTGGATGGTCGCGACCTTGTAATCGACGCTGCGGGTTTCGTTGTACATCGGGCCGCCCCAGTAGCCATTCCAGTAGCCTCCCCAGCCGCCGCCATAGTTGGTGGTGATCTGCTGCTGGCGCTGCTCGACGATCAGGTAGGCGCGTACGGTGAGGTCGGCCTTGGCGGTGCCCTGGGCAGGGCGCAGGCCACGCTGGTCAAGCTGGTCGGCAACGGCTGTGCGAATGCGTTGCTCGGTCAGGTCACTCTTGATGCGTGGGTCGTCAGGGCGGTATTGCAAGCCCGGCTCCTGCCAGGCCCAGCTGCGGTAGGCAGCGAAATCGCGGCTGGCGTCGAAATCCTGCTGAACATTGTTGCTTGAGCAGGCGGCGAGCACCAACGCGAACGACAGTAGAACGAAGCGGCGCAACATGATGGTTCTCCGTTAGGCGTTAACTGGGAGGATAGCCGCTGAGCGCTTTACGAACCGACTCGCGAAGGGCTGCCTCGCGATCGCGCGGCGAGCTTCTGTCGCTGCCACTTTCGGCGCTGGCGCTCCACACTGGCTGGCCATTGCGGGCATCGAACAAGTCGATACGCACCACCATCACTTCCACCTCGTAGGTACGTACGATCGGCACGCTGCCGTAGGCGCCGTAACCGTTGCGGTAACCGCCAAAGCCAGCGCCGCCGTAGGGGTACGGGCCGTAATAAGGGTCGTAATAGTCATCACGGACTTGGCGCAGGCGCCGCTCCAGGCGCAAGTCAGCACTGACCAGCAAATCGCCGGTAGCGCCCCGGGCGGGGCGAAGGCCCTGCTGATCGAGGGCTGTGCTGATGGCGTCGGCTATTTGCGCAGGGTCTGCCTGAGCAGTGCCGTTGGGCAACTGACCATTACGCCAGCTCCAGCTGCGATAGCGCCCGTAGTCGCGCGGCGCCGCCGGATAGGCGCTGGCATCGAAGGTGCTGGCCGCCTGTGCAGGTGCAGGGGGCAGCGGGCGGCTGCTGGCCACGTAGGGGTTGCTGCCCTGGCAGCCAGCCAGGGCTAGGGGCAGCAGGGCCAGGCACAACAGACGGTACGGCATGTATCCCTCCGGCAGGGGTGCAGTCAGCAGGGCCGGCACATCCAGTGCAGGTAGCGGCCAAGGCCGGCGAAGCTGGGGTGACGGCGGTGAGCCAGTTCCATTTCCAGCAGGTCGGGCAATGGGGCTTTTTCCTGAAATTCTCTAGGCATGTAGTCGTGGAAAACACGCACGCCACTTTCGGTTTGAACGCGCCACATGCCTTCAAGTTGCGCCTTGAGCTCGCGCGGATCAAGCGGTTTTTGCGGGGTCAGGCTCTGCTTTTCACCTTCCAGGCGGTTGCTGCGCAATTTGCGCAGGTGGCCCTTGAGCAAGTTGCGATAGACCAATGCATCGCGGTTGTAGAAGGCCAGCGACAGCCAGCCTGCCGGGGCGGTCAGCTGATGCAGCACCGGCAGGATGCTTTGCGGTTCGGCCAGCCATTCCAGGACGGCGTGGCACAGCACCAGGTCATACGGCTGGTGCAGTTGGTCAGGCAGCGCTTGCCAGGGTGCCTGGATGAAGGTGGCGGGCTGGCCCGCCTCGGCGAAACGTTCCCTGGCCCCTTCGAGCATCGGTGCGGCGGGCTCGGCAAGGGTTACATGGTGCCCACGCTGGGCCAGCCACAAGGCCATATGGCCCAGCCCCGCGCCAACGTCCAGAACCCGCAGCGGCCGATCGGGCAGCGCCTCGGCCAGGTCCGCTTGCAGCACCGCCAGGCGTATCGCGCCCTTGTTGCCGCCGTAGATTTTCTGGGCAAAGCGCGTGGCCAGTTCATCGAAGTGACGGTCATTCATCGGGCGAAGCGCCTTTCGCTGTCGGCAAGCTTGGCCTGCACCACCTGTTCCATATCCAGCCCCAGCTCGCTGCACAACAGCAACAGATAAAGCACCACGTCGCCCACTTCCTGGCCTGCGTGGGCCAGCTGGTCGGCAGGCAATCGCCGGGATTGCTCCACGCTCAGCCACTGGAAGATTTCCACCAGTTCTGCCATTTCGACGCTGGCGGCCATGGCCAGGTTCTTCGGGCTATGAAAGCCGCGCCAGTCGTTGTTGTCGCGAATCCGGTGCAGGCGTTGGGTCAGTTCTTGCAAGTTCATCGGTGCTCTCCTAAGGCTGCATAGCTTCTGCCCAGGCCCGATGCAAAGCAAGTACGAACAAGGCGTTACAGCACGGCCCAGCGCCCGACCATGTGCAGTAATCCACCCTGACCGTCCAGCCGCAACTCCCCTGCGGGCCCCGCCTCGCTGGCACAGAGGATGACTTCCGAGGGCAGGCGCACCGGCTTGCGGAACGCTACTTCGAAGCGGTAACCGCTGGTGGGGATGTGCGTGCGCAAGGCTGCCAATGCCATGGCGCTGCTCCACATACCGTGAGCGATGGCCTTGGGGAAGCCAAACAGCCGTGCGCTGATGGCGCTCAGATGGATCGGGTTGTAGTCACCGCAGACCTTGGCGTAGCGCCGGCCGATATCGGTGTCGGCGTACCAACGGGTCATCTGGGGCAGGGCGCTTGGGGCATGCTCCTGGCTATCGTCTGCCTGGCCATCGAGCTTCAGGCCGCGCACCAACATGCGGCTGGTCTCGCGCCACAGCAGCCCGAGGCCATCCTCGGCCTCGGTGACAAGGTCGAAGGTGCCGCCCTTGGCGTGGGCCTGTAGGTTATCGGCATACACCGCAAAACGCAGCTCGTCGATGCCACCCAGCGGGCGCAGCACGTCGATACGGTTGTGCAAATGGACAAGCCCGAGCAAAGGGAAAGGGAAGTCGTGGCTGGTGAGCAATTGCAATTGCAGGGTGAACGCCATCACGTGGGGGTAGGTGGCGGGCAAACGGCCGTCATCTGTGAAGTGGCAGAGCCTGCGGTAGGCTTCAAGGTTGCCGGGCTGTACGTGGATCAGGCTGCGCAGGCCGCCAGTGGGCAGGGCATGGCCACTGATCTTGCGTTTGCTGGCAGCGCGCAGGTAGAGGCTGGCGCGTGAGTCGGGGCTGTGCAGGTCCTGCCATTGCCGGCTCATGTTCAAGCCCCCATCAAAGCTTGGCCGCAAACGCGCAGCACTTGGCCGTTGACCGCGCCGGAGCCTGGCTGGCTGAGCCAGGCGATGGCTTCGGCGACGTCCTGCGGGCGCCCACCCTGGCCCAGTGAGCTCAGGCGCCGCCCGGCCTCGCGCAGGCCAATGGGCATGGCTGCGGTCATGTGGGTTTCGATGAAACCCGGCGCCACGGCATTGATACTGCTGCCGTGCTCGGCGAGCTTGGCGGCCCAGGCTTGCGCAAAACCGATCAGGCCGGCCTTGCTCGCGGCATAGTTTGCCTGGCCGCGGTTGCCGGCGATGCCGCTGACCGACGCCAGCAGGGTGATCCGCGCGTTATCGCCCAACGCGCCTGCGTCATGCAAAGCCTTGGTCAGCAGTTGCGGGGCCTTGAGGTTAACCGCCATCACCGCATCCCAGTACTCCGGGGTCATGTTGGCGAGGGTCTTGTCGCGGGTGATGCCAGCATTGTGCACCACGATATCGATGCCCTCGGGCAGCGCTTCGAGCAGCCTGGCAGGCGCATCGCTGGCGCAGATGTCCAGCCCCAGGGCCTTGCCGCCAAGGCGAGCGGCCAGTGCATCGAGTTCCTGCTGTGCTTGCGGCACATCCAGCAGCATTACCTGAGCACCATCACGTGCCAGGGTTTGCGCGATGGCGGCGCCGATGCCCCGTGCCGCACCAGTGACCAGGGCGCGGCGGCCACCGAGGGGGCGGGTCCAGTCTTCGACCTGGGCAGTGCAGGCCTGCAGGTGCAACACCTGGCCCGAAATGAAAGCACTTTTGGGCGACAGGAAGAAGCGCAGCGCACCCTCCAGTTGCTCGTCCGCGCCTTCGTCCACATACAACAATTGCGCGGTGGCGCCGTTGCGCAGTTCTTTGGCCAGCGAGCGGCTGAACCCCTCGAGGGCACGCTGCGCGACACTGGCAAGCGGGTCGTCGAGGGTCTGTGGCGCGCGCCCGAGAATTACCACATGAGCACAAGCGGCAAGGCTGCGCAGCAATGGCTGGAAGAACTCGCGCAACTGCTTGAGCTGGTCGCTGTCGGACAAATGGCTGGCGTCGAACACCACGGCCTTGAGCTTGGGCCCAAGCCCGGCGACCCATTGCGGTGACTGCAGGCCTTGGCCATTGAAGCTGTAGAGGGTGTCGGTCAGTCGCGGGGCAATGGCTTCGACCTGCTTTGCCAAGGGGCCGCCACCTAGCACCAGCGCGCCTTCAACCGGGCGCAGGCGGCCTGCCTGCCAGCGCTCCAGCGGCGCCGGGCTCGGCAGGCCAAGGGCATCTACCAGGCGACGCCCGAGGTTGGAGTTGGCAAAGCCGAGATAGCGATCGCTCATGTGCGGGTCTCCCTGAAGGCAAGCTTGCAAGTGTGGACCAACTTTATGCCAAGGTCGTTCGAATGCGGCAAAAACACCTAGGCTGTACGGATCAAATGGTTAACGGAGGACTATACGCATGAGCTCAACTCGTCGGGTCGCGATCCTGGGCGGCAACCGTATTCCCTTCGCCCGCTCCAATGGCGTTTACGCCAACGCCAGCAACCAGGCGATGCTGACTGCGGCCCTGGAGGGCCTGATCGAGCGTTATCGCTTGCACGGGCTGCAATTGGGGGAAGTGGTGGCGGGAGCTGTGCTCAAGCATTCGCGGGACATGAACTTGACCCGCGAATGCGTACTCGGCTCCCGTCTGTCGGCGCAGACGCCTGCCTACGATATCCAGCAAGCCTGCGGCACTGGCCTGGAGGCTGCGCTGCTGGTGGCCAACAAGATCGCCCTCGGGCAGATCGACAGTGGCATTGCCGGCGGCGTGGATACCACGTCCGATGCACCGATCGGGGTCAATGAAGGGCTTCGGCGTATCCTCTTGCAGGCTAACCGTGGCAAAACCTTGGCCGAGCGACTCAAGCCGTTTCTGCAAATACGGGCGAGCCATCTCAAACCTGAGCTGCCGCGTAACGGCGAGCCGCGCACCGGGCTGTCGATGGGCGAGCACTGCGAGCGCATGGCGCAAACCTGGGGCATCGACCGCGCCGAGCAGGACGCACTGACGTTGCAGAGCCATCGGCACCTGGCGGCCTCCTACAACGAAGGTTGGCAAGATGACCTGCTGACGCCTTTTTTGGGCTTGGCCCGTGACAACAATTTGCGTACCGATCTGACCCTTGAGCAACTGGCCAGGCTCAAGCCATCCTTCGACCGCAGCGGCCTGGGCACATTGACGCCCGGCAACTCCACGCCATTGACCGATGGTGCTTCGATGGTGCTGCTGGGTAGCGAGCAGTGGGCTCAAGAGCAGGGCCTGCCAGTGCTGGCGTATCTGGTCGATGGCCAAACCGCTGCCGTGGATTTCGTCACAGGCCAAGAGGGGCTGCTGATGGCGCCGGTGTACGCGGTGCCGCGGCTGCTGGCGCGTAATGGCCTGACCTTGCAGGACTTCGATTACTACGAAATCCATGAAGCCTTCGCCGCTCAGGTGCTATGCACCCTCAAAGCCTGGGAGGATGCCCAATACTGCCGTGACCGGTTGGGGCTGGATGCGCCCTTGGGGCGCATCGATCGCAGCAAGCTCAACGTCAAGGGCAGTTCATTGGCGGCAGGGCACCCCTTCGCAGCGACTGGCGGGCGGATTCTAGCCAACCTGGCGAAGTTGCTGGCCAAGGCCGGTAAAGGCCGCGGGCTGATTTCCATTTGTGCAGCGGGCGGGCAGGGGGTGACGGTTATCGTCGAACGGTGAAGCGAAGGCGATCTCTGATAGGCTTGGCTGCTCGGCACTACAAGAATTGGCTATGCAGTTGATCGGACATCCTCGCGCTATTCCAGCCTTGGGACACTTGCCCCGGCCTGTCTATGCGCGTGTCGAAAGCCTTCACGCCGGTTCCTATGCGACGCGACACAGCCATGATTGGGTCCAGTTCTGTTATGCGATCAGCGGCGTACTGGGGGTTTATACCAACGGTGGCAATTATTTCGCTCCGCCGCAGTGGGGCGTCTGGATACCCGCTGGCGTGGAGCACGATGTGGTGGCATCCGGGCAGGCTGAGATGCGTAGTTTGTACATCCGTCGTGATGCGTGCCAATGGGCGCCGGGGCACTGTCGGGTACTGGAAGTGACGCCCTTGGCCCGTGAGCTGATCAAGCAGTTCTGCCTGATGCCGGTCGAGTACCCTGAAGGCGATAGCGCCGAAGGGCGCCTGGTCAGCGTATTGCTGGACCAGCTGCGCACGTTACCGGAGGTTGGGTTCTCTGTGCCTTTGCCGAGCCATCCAGGCCTGCAGGCGTTGTGTAACAGCCTGATCGCCGAGCCGGACAAGGCGCATACCTTGCAACGATGGGCGGCGAAATTAGGGTGCTCGGAAAAGACCTTGATGCGTTTGTTTCAGCGCGAAACCGGCCTGAGTTTTCGCAACTGGCGCCAGCGGATGCGTTTGTTGTCATCGCTTGCGTTGCTGGAGGCGGGGCAAAGCGTGACCGACGCGGCGCTGGGCTGTGGCTATGATTCGACCTCTGCCTACATCGCGGCCTTCAAGCAATTGTTTGGAGCGACGCCGGGAGAACTGAAGTTTTGATGTAGACCGCCCCGGCCCTTTCGCGGGTAAACCTGCGACAGGGCCGGGGCATCGGTACTCAGGTGCGGAAGCGGCGTACCAGGGCATCCAGTTCATTGGACAGCCCGGCAAGGCTCTCGGAGTCCTGGCGCGCTGCCTGGGCCAACTCAGCTACCAACTGCGCGTCGCCATGAATCTGGCTGATGTGCCGGTTGATGTCCTCGGCCACCTGGTGCTGTTCTTCGGCTGCCGTAGCGATTTGCGTGTTCATGTCGCGGATGATGTCTACCGACTCGCGAATCTGCCCGAAGCTGTCACGGGCCATACCGATGCGGCTGACCGACTGCTGCGACACCTCCAGGCTGGCATGCATCTGCCCAGCCACTTCTGCCGTGCGGCTGGCCAGGTTGCCCAACAAGCCATCGATTTCGGCGGTCGAGTCAGCGGTGCGTTTGGCCAGCGCCCTAACTTCATCGGCCACCACGGCAAAACCACGGCCCTGTTCACCCGCGCGGGCCGCCTCGATGGCGGCGTTCAGCGCCAGCAGGTTGGTTTGCTCGGCAATCGAGCGAATCGTGCCGAGGATGGACTGAATGGCGTTACTGTCGCGCTCCAGTTGCTGGATCGACTGGGCCGACTGTTCGATCTCCTGGCTGAGGCGGTCCACGCTGCTGACTGCCGCGTCGATCTGTTGCTGCCCTTCACGGGCCTGCTGCTGGCCGCTATCGGCCGATTGCGCAGCCTGGCTGCACGAACGGGCCACTTCGTTGGCGGTTGCGACCATCTCGTGGAATGCAGTGGAGACCATGTCCACGGCTTCACGCTGGCGCCCGGCGGCCTCGGCCATGTCGCTGGAAACCTGGGTCGAGCTGGTGGAGGTGCTGAGGATTTTACTGGCGGCTGAGCCGATGTGCTGGATCAGGCTACGGATGGCGCCAAGGAACTGGTTGAACCAGTTCGCCAGTTGCGCAGTTTCGTCGCGCCCACGCACGTCGAGGTTGCGGGTCAGGTCGCCTTCGCCTTGGGCAATGTCTTCCAGGCCGCTGGTGACGCTGTTGATCGGGCGCACGATCAGTTTGGCGAACGCCGCGCCCAGCACGGCGAACACGGCTGCCAGCACCAGCGCGATAGCCCCGATCAGCCAGGTCAGGCGTGTGGTGGTCTGCATCACTTCGCTTTGCTGGATCAGGCCGATGAAGGTCCAGCCCAGTTTCTCGTCCGGGTAGACGTTGGCCATGTAGCGCTCACCGTTGATCTGCACCTCGACCAGACCTTTGCCGGCCTTGGCCAGCTCGGCATAGCCATCACCGAAGCTGCCCAGCTGCTTGAAGTTGTGGCTGGCATCGCGGGGGTCGACCATGACATTGCCGTTGCTTTCCACCAGCATCAGGTACCCGCTTTCACCCAACTTGATCTGTTTCACGATCTCGGTCAGGCCCTTGAGCGAAACATCGATGTTGACCACCCCGCCTGGGTTGCCGAGCTGGTTGGGTACGGCGCGTACGGTGCTGATCAGCACCGCATCGTCGGCAGCCCAGTAGTAGGCGCCAGTACGTACGGTCTTGCCGGGGTTGGCCATGGCCTGCTGATACCACGGGCGCTGGCGCGGGTCGTAGTTGACGAACTTCTGCCCGGCTGGCCAGCACACATAGCCGCCATCACTCACGCCGTAGGAAACATAGGCATAGCCTGGGTGAGACTCTGCCAGACGGGTGAAGAAGTCCATGAGCTGCTGATCCTGTTCACCCAGTTCGTTGGACGGGGTGGCGCTCATGTACTTGTTCAGGTTGGTGCCGGTGGCCGCCACCATCGGCTGCGAGGCCAGGTAGGCGACATTCTGGTCGATGCCCTGGAAGAAGATGTTCATCGCATTGCTGACCTGACGGATTTCCCGGCTGCTGCTGTCGAGGAAACCGTCGCGGGCTTCGCCGCGCAGGTTGAGGACCACCAGGGTGGCTACCAGGACGATGGGCAAGCCCGCGATCACCGCGAAGGCCCAAGTCAGTTTTTGTTTGATGTTCATCGACGCTCCCGGGGTTTTGTTTTTTGCACGCGAGGCAGGTAGCAACTACATCGGCAGCACCCAGGGAAAAATTAGGCCAGACGCCCGTATTTATTGGGCGAAGTCGCATTTGACGACGATTCGGTCGGCGGCAGGCTAATATGGCATACCAAACAATTATGACGCTGTCGCCTCCCCATGCCGTGAAGTGCGAACCAAGCTCCTCAATGGCAGCAGCCCGCGTTTTTGGCCAGGTCCTTGAGAATGGGGCAATCCGGTCGATCGTCTCCCTGGCAGTGGGCAACCAGGTCCCCCAGCGTGTCACGCAGACTCACCAACTCCTCGATGCGCCGGTTCAGCTCATCGATGTGCCGCGTGGCCAGGGCCTTGACATCGGCACTGGCGCGCCCGCGGTCCTGCCACAGAGTCAGCAACTTGCCCACTTCATCCAAAGAAAACCCCAGGTCGCGGGAGCGCTTGATGAACGCCAGGCTATGCAGGTCTTCGGCCTGGTAAACGCGGTAGCCGCTGTCACTGCGCGTGGCCGGTTTGAGTAAACCAATGGCCTCGTAATAGCGGATCATCTTAGTGCTGAGCCCGCTGCGGCGGGCCGCCTGGCCAATGTTCATCGGGCCTCCTCGGCGCTGCTGGTGGGTGCCCAGGTTTTCAACCACAGGGCATTGCTGACCACGCTGACGCTGGACAGCGCCATGGCAGCCCCGGCCATGACCGGGTTGAGGTAACCCAGTGCGGCCAAGGGGATGCCGATCAGGTTATAGATGAAGGCCCAGAATAGGTTCTGACGGATTTTCGCGTAGGTCTTGCGGCTGATTTCCAGCGCAGCCGGGACCAGCCGCGGGTCACCCCGCATCAGCGTGATGCCCGCAGCCTGCATGGCCACGTCAGTACCACCGCCCATGGCGATGCCGATGTCGGCAGCGGCCAGGGCCGGGGCATCGTTGATACCGTCGCCGACCATGGCCACCACCCCGTCCTTTTTCAGCGCAGCTACGGTGGCGGTCTTATCGGCCGGCAGCATTTGGGCGTGCACATCATCGATACCGAGGGCGTTAGCCACCGCCTTGGCGCTGCCGTGGTTGTCGCCGGTCAACAAGTGGCTGCTGATATGGCGGGCGTGCAGTGCAGCGATGGCTTGCTCGGCGCCGGGCTTGAGGCTGTCGCCGAACGCCAGCAGGCCGAGTACGCGTGGCGCCTCACCCTGCTCAATCAGCCAGGACAGCGTGCGCCCCTCGGCTTCCCAGGCTTGTGCATTGCTCGCCAACTCGCCAGGTTGTAGGCCGCTTTCATCGAGCAGGCGGCGGTTGCCAAGCGCCAACGCGCGGCCCCGTACGAAACCGGCAATGCCGCGGCCGGTGAGTGAGAGGCTATCGGTCACTTCAGGCACGTCCAGGCCCTGCTCGGTGCAAACAGCCAGCACCGCCTTGGCCAGGGGGTGTTCGCTGCCCCGCTGCAGGGCGCCGGCCAGGCGCATGAATTCGGCGTTGTCGATCCCCAGCGCCTGGCTGTGAACGACCCGCGGGCTGCCGGAGGTGAGAGTCCCGGTCTTGTCGAACACCACGCGGTTCACTGCATGGGCGCGCTCCAGCGCTTCGGCATCCTTGATTAGAATGCCGTGGCGCGCCGCGACGCCCGTTCCGGCCATGATCGCAGCCGGCGTGGCCAGGCCCAGGGCACAGGGGCAGGCGATCACCAGTACGGCGACAGCATTGATCAACGCCGTCTCCACTGGCGCGCCGGCCAGCCACCAGCCGATTAAGGTGATTACTGCCAGCACCAGCACCGCAGGGACGAACACTTGGCTGACCCGGTCGACCAGCTTCTGGATCGGCGCTTTGGCCGCTTGTGCGTCTTCAACCAGGCGGATGATGCGGGCCAGCACGGTCTGCGCGCCTAGCGCCTCGGTGCGAATCAGCAGCCGGCCTTCGCCGTTGATGGCTCCGCCAGTGACGCGGTCGCCGGGTTGTTTGGCCACCGGTAGGCTCTCGCCACTGATCAGCGCTTCGTCAGCGTGGCTGCTGCCTTCTTCGACGGTACCGTCGACCGGGAAGCGCTCGCCGGGTTTGACCAGCACCCGATCGTCCAGGCGTAGCGCGCTGATCGCAACTTCCTCTTCGTGGCCATCAACCACCCGCAAGGCGCGTTCCGGGCGCAATGCCTCCAGCGCGCGGATGGCACTGGCGGTCTGGCGCTTGGCGCGGCTTTCAAGGTACTTGCCCAGCAATACCAGGGCTATCACCACCGCCGACGCTTCGAAATACAGGTGCGGGGCTGTGCCGACCGGGGCCGTGGCCCACTGGTACAGGCTCAGGCCGTAACCTGCGCTGGTGCCCAAGGCCACTAGCAGATCCATGTTGCCAGCACCGGCGCGCACAGCTTTATAGGCGGCCTGGTAAAAGCGTGCGCCGAGTATGAATTGCACGGGTGTGGCCAGGGCCAATTGCGCCCAGGCAGGTAGCATCCAGTGCAGGCCGAACGGCTGCACTAGCATGGGCAAGACCAACGGCAGTGCCAGCAGCAAGGCGGCCACGACGGCCAGGCGTTCGTTGCGCAGCCGCCACTGGGCGTCTTGCCGGGCACTTTCCGTGGGTTGTGGCAGGCTGGCGCTGTAGCCGGCTTTTTCGACGGCGCTGATCAACAGCGCATCGTCGACCGCCTGCTGCACTTGCAGATGAGCCCGTTCATTGGCCAGGTTGACGCTAACCTGTTCGACCCCTGGTAGCTTGCCCAATGTTCGCTCGACCCGGCCGACGCAGCTGGCGCAGGTCATACCGGTGATCTGTAGTTCCACGGTTCGGCTTGGCAGTGTGGTGGCGGGCATGGCTTTGCTCCTCGGCAGGGCTTGGGCACAGCATCAACCTTGCCACGCAGGGAAGGTCAATAGCCCAGGCTGGCTCGTCGCAACTCAAGGCCATTGTGGCCCATGGCAATACGGTATTTGTTGATCTGCCCCGCTTGCAGGTTGAGCCGTGTGCTGCGTTGGTCCTCGATACCGGCAGCGCAGCCGGGCATTTGCCCAGGCAGCAGGCGCAGGCGCACGTCCACCGGGCCAGGCGGCAGGTTGAAAGATGTGGACTGCTCTTGGAATACCCGACCGGAAAGCTGGTCATTGAGGTACACGCCGATCTCGCAACTGGTCGCCACCTCCAGGCGTTCCCGGGAAATGATCAGTACGCTGTAGTCCGAGTTGCTCTCGGCGCTGGCCGGGGGCACTGCGGCTAGTGCGGCCAGTAGCCCGACTGCGCCCACTGCTGTCCTGAACATGAAAAACCTCCTGCATGCGCGATCGTCAAAGGCGCAGCTTGGCTGAGGTGAGCGCGGATTTCCAGCCCGGCCGCGCAACGCAGAACTTGACCTTGACCCGATGGCAAGCTTGAAACTGGACAAAACCCCGAAGGAGGCATTCCCCATGCAAGTGTTCAATGTACAAGGCATGACCTGTGGCCATTGTGTGAAAGCTGTGACACAAGCAGTGCAGGCGCTGGATGCACAAGCAAAGGTTGACGTGGATCTGGCCGGCAAAACAGTCAACGTGCAGAGCACACTGACGGCTGAGCAGGTGCTGGCGGCCATTCGTGAAGAAGGCTACCAGGCCGAGTTGACATAACCGCAGCCTGATCGCGACACACAGGGCCCGACGCAGGTAGACTTAGCAGCTTGCTTAGCATGCTATGGATTTCTGATGAACCTGCGAATGGTGCTGATTCTGGGCGCACTCAGTGCGTTCGGGCCCTTGGCGATCGACTTCTACCTGCCCGCCTTCCCGGCCATGGCGCAGGCGTTCGCCACCGATGAAAAACACGTACAGGCCACTCTTGCGGCCTATTTCCTTGGCTTGTCGATCGGTCAGCTGGCCTATGGGCCTGTGGCAGATCGGTTTGGTCGGCGCAAGCCGCTGGTATTCGGGGTGGCTTTGTTCACCCTGGCCTCACTGGCCTGCGCCTATGCGCCCAACCTCGACACGTTGATCATCGCTCGCTTTGTCCAGGCGCTGGGCGGTTGCGCGGGCATGGTCCTGTCGCGGGCCATCGTCAGCGACAAGTGCGACCCGGTGGCCTCTGCCAAGGTGTTCTCGCAGTTGATGCTGGTGATGGGCTTGGCCCCGATCCTGGCACCGATGCTGGGTGGGGTGCTGGTAAACTTCGCCGGTTGGCAGTCGATCTTCCTGGCGCTGAGCCTGTTCAGTGCAGCCAGCTTATTGGCCGTAACCCTTGGCCTGCCGGAAAGCTTGCCGGCGCATATGCCGCGCCAGCCACTGTCGGGTGCCTTGCGCCAATACCTGCGTCTGTTGGCCGACCGTGTGTTCCTCGGCCACGCGTTGACGGGGGGGATCGCCATTGCCGGTATGTTTGCCTACATCGCTGGTTCACCTTTCGTCTTCATAAAGCTCTACGGCGTACCTGCTGAACATTATGGGTGGCTGTTCGGCACCAATGCTGCTGGCTTCATCCTGGTCGCTCAGGTCAATGCGCGCCTTCTGGTCAAGCGAGGCCCGGCATTTCTGCTGAGCCGTGCGGTCTGGGTGTACCTCGCGGCGGGCCTCTCGCTGTTGGCTGTTGCGGCCCTGCAACCCGCTGCGCTGTGGCCATTGCTGGTGCCGCTGTTCGTCTGCATCGCCAGCCTAGGGTGCATCATTCCCAACGCGGCCGCCTGTGCCATGAGCGGCCAGGGCGCACGGGCGGGCAGCGCGTCGGCATTAATGGGCTGCCTGCAGTTCAGCGTCGCTGCCGCTGCAGCAGCGCTGGTCGGTGTGCTACATGACGGGAGTGCAATACCCATGAGCCTGGTGATCAGTTTCTGCGGGGCGCTGGTGGTCAGTGTCGCATTGCTGACCCGGCGCTTTCAGGCAGCGCGCCCTGCATGAGCGAGTGAGGGGCCTGCAGGCGATTTTGCAGGGTAGCGACGAAGGCGCGGGCCTCGGCTTCGCTGCGAAAACTCACTACATGCTGGTCGAGCCTGACCTGCCAGGGGCAGTTGGGGTTGCGGGTCGACGTACTGACGACAATTTTCATCGCGGCATACCTCCGATTGGCAAGAGGGGCGCAGATAGTGTAGCGCTGCGCACAACCGTTGCCATGGCCCGAGCGGGTGTTCGGACTGGCGGTCGGGGCGTTGTCTCAAGGGTTTGTCTGAAGTTTCCATAGGCTTTGGCTGAATTGAAGTAGAAGCTTCGCTTTGAGTTGCGCTACTTGGGGAAGGGTACTGTCGGCAGAGTCGCAGCCCGCTCTGGGCCATCCTTCCTTATGCCCAGTATTTTCCCTCCTGCTCTGGTTTGTAGAGCTTTGCCCGCCACATCGACCGATTCGAGGGTCACCCTACCCAGCGTCATTCGGGCTTACCTGCACAGGTTCCGAGCTGCCGGATGCGGCTTTTCTGCGGCTTATACTGGCGGTCGAGCACTTTGCCTTGGGGGCGATTAGCGTAGCCAAGGCTGGCCTCTGGAAACCAGACGTGATCACGCGGGAGAAATAGGGATATGAATGCAGTCAGCAGTATCAGTCAGATTGCCGGCCTGATGGCCGACCCCAAGCGCAGCGCGATGTTATGGGCGCTGATCGATGGCACCCCGAGGCCGACCGATGAACTGGCGATGATGACCGGGCTGACCTCGTCTTCTGCCTGTGCGCATTTGTCGCTGCTGTCTTCGGCAGGCCTGCTCAGGCTCGAGGCGCGGGGCCGCAAGCGCTACTTCAGGCTCGCCACTCCCCAGGTCGGGGTCGCTGTCGAAGCGTTGGCCAGCGTGCAGTTGGTTGCGCAAAACAGGCGGCATACCGAGGTACTTCAATTGCCAATGGCGATGCGCAGGGCGCGCCGCTGTGGTGACCACTTGGGCGGCGAACTGGCGGCTGAACTGTACCATCGGCTGGTAGTGGCTGGTTGGCTGGTGGGCAGTGAGCGGGAGCTCACGGTGAGCGATGAGGGGCGCGCTCAACTGGCGGCCATCGGGGTCTACATCGACGCGCTGGCATCACGACGCCAAGGCGGCTGTTCAGTCTGCCACAACAATGAGTTGAGCGACCAAGGGCCGCACTTGGGCGGCAGCCTTGGCCAGGCATTGCTCAAACTGTTTCTTCAGTCTGGCTGGATACGCGAACCTGAAGGCACGCGGGTGCTGCAGATTTCTGCCGAAGGTGTGCAGCAGATCAACCGCATCGCCCGCGTGGCGACTTTGCAGGTGGGTTGACGGCTTCAGATCAGGCGAGCGTCCAGGCTGTTCTGCGCCAGCTTGCGAGCCTGGTCTTCGGTCATGCCCAGGTGGGTGTGCAGGGCGTGGAAGTTCTCGGTGACATAACCGCCGAAGTAGGCTGGGTCGTCCGAGTTGACTGTCACCTTGACGCCACGCTCGAGCATATCGAGGATGTTGTGTTGGCTCATATCGTCGAACACGCAAAGCTTGGTATTGGACAAGGGGCAAACAGTGAGCGGGATCTGCTCGTCGATGATGCGTTGCATCAGGCGCTCGTCTTCGATGGCGCGTACGCCGTGGTCGATCCGCTTGATCTTCAGAAGGTCCAACGCTTCCCAGATGTACTCGGGCGGGCCCTCCTCACCGGCGTGTGCGACAGCCACGAAACCTTCGCTGCGGGCGCGGTCGAACACGCGCTGGAACTTGCTTGGCGGGTGGCCCATCTCCGAACTGTCCAGACCGACAGCGATGAACGCGTCGCGGAACGGCATGGCCTGGTCTAGGGTCTTTTGCGCTTGCTCTTCGCTAAGGTGACGCAGGAAGCTCAGAATCAAGCCGCTGCTGATGCCCAGTTGCTCCCGGCCATCCTTGAGTGCCTGGTTGATGCCATTGAGCACCACTTCGAACGCGATGCCGCGGTCAGTGTGGGTCTGCGGGTCGAAGAACGGTTCGGTATGAATCACGTTCTGTGCCTTGCAGCGTTGCAGGTAGGCCCAGGTCAGGTCATAGAAATCCTGCTCGGTGCGAAGTACGTCCGCGCCGCGATAGTACAAGTCGAGAAACTCTTGCAGGTTATTGAACGCATAGGCGCTGCGCAGGGTTTCTACGTCATTCCATGGCAGGGCAATCTTGTTGCGCTCGGCCAGTGCGAAGAGCAGTTCAGGCTCTAGCGAACCTTCAAGGTGCAGGTGTAGTTCTGCCTTGGGCAGGGCATTTAGCCAATCATACATAGGGGGAATGTCTCGAATCAGGAACGGTTGCCGACATTCTACAGGGCTCGGCCGGGTATTGCGCCCGGCCGGTCGGTATTCACCTCACCACGTCAGCGGCTCGCCTTTGTAGTTGATGAAGCGCAGGCCACCCTTGCCGCTTTGCGCCTTGATCTGTTCCAGCATGCCCCGAGTGCTGGTGAGCACGTCGATTTCCGCGTTTTCACCGCCCATGTCGGTCTTCACCCAGCCGGGGTGCATGGCCAGTACGCACAGGTCCGGGCGCTGCAGTTCGACCACAAAGCTATTGATCATAGAGTTGAGTGCCGCCTTGCTGGCTTTGTACAGGCACAGTTCGCCGCCGTCGGGGATGGTTACGCTGCCCAGGATCGAGCTCATGAACGCCAGCACGCCAGTGTTTTCGCGCAGCTGGCCTGCCAGGCGGCGGGCGACACGGATCGGGGCCACGGCATTGGTCATGAACAACTCGCCAACGGCCTGGCTGCTTACCGCTTCGAGGTCCTGCGGCAGAGGGCCCATGACGCCAGCGTTGACGAACACCAGGTCGAATACCTCACCTTGCAGGCGTTGCTTGAGGCCGTCGAGTTGAGCGGCGTCATTGATTTCCAGTTGTTCAATGCGCACGCCCGGGACATCTGCCAGGGCGCCGGGCTGCTGGGGATTGCGCACGGTCGCGGTGATGCTCCAGCCATCTTCCTGCAGGCGCTGGACCAAACCCAGGCCTAGGCCGCGGGATGCGCCGATGATGAGGGCAGTTTTCGAAGTTGCCATTGGAAGATTCCTTTATGGGAGTCTGAAAACAATTGAGCATACTGCAGTGCCGTCAGGTGTGCCTGCCTAGCGTCTGGCTAAAAAATGTACAGTTACGCCCGGCCCTGAGTGAGCCGGGCGCTGAACGGTTGGCTCACGGGTTATCCACAGGCTGATCCACAGTAATTGTGCGCAAGCCTGCCCGCGATCTGTCGTTCTCATTGGGGATAACTCACCTCAGTTCAGTCACTTGGTGCTGTCATCAAACGCTGATCAAAATATGCTCAATGCTCCGCAGGCCTTTGCTGGCATGGGATGCAGCGGAGTGCCCCAAGCTTATCCACAGGCCGGCCCACAGTTGATGTGGGCAAGTCTTAGCGGGCCTGCAAGATGATTCGGCCGCGGCTCAGATCGGCCAACTGCTGTTGCAAGGTGCCCAGGTGCTCTTCACCCAGCGCGATTTCAAGGTCGACGCCATTGGCGGTGAACTGCTCGTCCAGCACCAGACCGTCTACCTCTGCCAGGCGCAGTTTCACCAGCGCCAGTTCGCTGAACGTACAACTGCAAACGAATTCGCTGCGCTTTACCAGCAGCCGTTTGGGCGCCTGTTGCAGGCATTTGTTGGCGCCACCCCCATAGGCGCGGGCTAGCCCCCCGGTGCCCAATTGAACGCCGCCGTACCAGCGGATTACCAGCACCACGACCTGGTCGCAATCCTGCGCTTCGATGGCCGCCAGGATTGGCCGCCCGGCGGTTCCGCCTGGTTCACCATCGTCATTGCTGCGGTACTGCCCGCCGATCTTCCATGCCCAGCAGTTGTGGGTGGCGGCCACGTCGCTGTGGCGTTCGATGAAGCTCATGGCTTCGGCCGCACTGGTGATCGGGGCGGCAAGGGTGATGAAGCGGCTCTTGCGGATTTCCTCGCGAAATTCGCAGAGCTCAAGCAAGGTAGAAGACATAAATGAACGTCAGGCGCTCGGCGTGATGCCGCAGCCTTTGAGAATGATGTGGATAAGGTTATTGCTGGCATCTTCCATATCTTGCTTGGTCAGCCGGCTCCGGCCGGTGACCTGGCAGATCTGGGTAGCGAAGTCGGCATAGTGTTGGGTGCTGCCCCAGAGCAGGAAGATCAGGTGTACGGGGTCCACCGGGTCCATTTTTCCGGCTTCGATCCAGGCTTGGAATACAGCAGCCCGGCCGCGGAACCACTCCCGGTAGTCGGCGCTGAAGTACTCGGTGAGGCAACTGCCGCCGCTGATCACTTCCATTGCGAAGATCCGCGAGGCCTGAGGGTTGCGCCGGGAGAACTCCATTTTGGTACGTATGTAATGGCTCAGCGCGGTGCCCGGGTCGTCGTCGACGCTCAAGGCGTTGAAGGTGCTGTCCCACAATTCGATGATGTTACTCAGCACGGCGATGTACAGGCCGAGTTTGTTGGTGAAGTAGTAATGCAGGTTGGCCTTGGGCAAGCCGGCTTTCAGCGCGATGGTGTTCATGCTGGTGCCTTTGAAACCATGACGGGCGAATTCGTCTTCGGCGGCTTGGATGATGGCCTGTTCGTTCTTCTGGCGGATACGGCCGGCGGGCTTGCCCGAGGCGGGGAGGCGATGCGCTGGGACTTCTAGGGTCATGGACGATTCCGGACAGGTCTGTGGCAACGAATGTCGGACAAGATTACCTGCCTGTGCTGGCCTGACAAGCCTTAGCGTCAGAAGCGGGCATCAGCGTGTCGCAGCCAGGCTTTCGAGGAAGCTTTCCAATACCAGATTTGGCCGACGGCCTTTGCGGGTCACCCAGCTCAGGCTCAGGTCGTAGAACCGTTGCGCCGGTTTGAGCGCGCGCAGGCGGCCCTGCTGGACCCAGAAGGTCGCGTAATGGTCCGGAAGATAGCCGATGTAGCGCCCAGTCAGGATCAGAAAAGCCATGCCTTCGCGGTCTGAGGCACTGGCGGTGCAATTGAGGGCCTGGTAATGCGCCTGAATCTCTGCAGGCAGGCGGAAGGTAGGGGCGATGGCCTCCTGGCTGTTCAGGCGCTCATCGTCTATCTGCTGGTTGTCGGCGTAGAACAACGGGTGGCCAACCGCGCAATAAAGCTGTGAACGCTCGCTGTACAGCGATTGATATTCCAGGCCTGAAAGTGGGCTGGTCTGCGGCACCACACCGACGTGCAGACTGCCGTCCAGCACGCCTTGCTCGACCTGGCTGGGGGAAATCATGCGGATCTGGATACGAACTTCGGGGCCGCGGTCCTTGAGTTCGGCCAGGGCATGAGTGATGCGCATGTGTGGCAGGGTAACCAGGTTATCGGTCAGGCCGATGTTGAGCTCGCCGCGCAAATGCTGGTGCAGGCCATTGACCTCGGTGCGGAAAGTTTCAAGCGCACTGAGCAATTGCAGTGCCGAGTGGTACACCTCGCGGCCTTCCTCGGTCAGCGAGAAGCCAGCGCGGCCGCGCTGACACAAACGTAAGCCCAGGCGTTGTTCGAGATCGTTCATCTGCTGACTGATGGCCGAGCGGCCTATGCCCAGCACGTTCTCCGCAGCGGAGAACCCTCCGCATTCAACGACGCTTCGGTAAATTTTCAGCAAGCGGATATCGAAATCACTTACCTGGGCGAGAGGGTCGGGGCGTCGGCTCATAAGTTTAGTCTTGCGCTAACTGAAGATTAGAAATGTAGGCTTTTTCAGACTTTATCGCCGTGCCAATTTAGCTGCAACAACATCCATCGTTGCCTAACAGTCTTTCAAGGACCCCGCCGATGAACATGCCCGAAGCCGTCACTCCAGGTATCGCCAGCCAGCTGAAGCTCGATGCCCACTGGATGCCTTACACCGCCAACCGTAACTTCCAGCGCGATCCGCGCTTGATCGTGGCGGCCGATGGCAATCACCTGGTAGACGACAAGGGCCGGCGAATCTTCGATGCCCTCTCAGGTCTGTGGACCTGTGGTGCCGGGCATACCCGCAAGGAAATCACCGAGGCAGTCGCACGCCAGCTGGGTACTCTCGATTACTCCCCGGCATTCCAGTTCGGCCACCCGCTTTCGTTCCAGCTCGCTGAGAAGATCGCTGAACTGACGCCCGGCGACCTGAACCATGTCTTCTATACCAACTCGGGCTCCGAGTGCTGCGACACCGCGTTGAAAATGGTGCGTGCCTACTGGCGCCTAAAAGGCCAGGCCACCAAGACCAAGATCATTGGCCGTGCGCGTGGCTACCACGGGGTTAACATCGCGGGTACCAGCTTGGGTGGCGTCAATGGCAACCGCAAGATGTTCGGCCAATTGCTGGACGTCGACCACCTGCCCCACACCGTGCTGCCGGTGAATGCCTTCTCCAAAGGCCTGCCAGAGGAGGGCGGTATCGCCTTGGCAGATGAAATGCTCAAGCTGATCGAGCTGCACGATGCGTCGAACATTGCAGCCGTGATTGTCGAGCCGCTGGCAGGTTCCGCCGGTGTACTGCCGCCGCCCAAGGGTTACCTGAAGCGGTTGCGTGAGATCTGTACGCAGCACAACATCCTGCTGATCTTCGACGAGGTCATCACAGGTTTCGGCCGTATGGGTGCCATGACTGGGTCCGAGGCTTTCGGTGTCACCCCAGACCTTATGTGCATCGCCAAGCAGGTCACCAACGGTGCCATTCCGATGGGGGCAGTGATCGCCTCCAGTGAGATCTACCAGACCTTCATGAACCAACCGACTCCGGAATACGCCGTCGAATTTCCTCACGGCTACACCTACTCGGCGCACCCTGTTGCCTGCGCCGCCGGTATTGCTGCGCTCGACCTTCTGCAAAAAGAGAACTTGGTGCAGTCGGCTGCAGAGTTGGCGCCGCACTTCGAGAACCTATTGCACGGCATCAAAGGCACCAAGAATGTCGTCGACATCCGTAACTATGGCCTGGCAGGCGCGATTCAAATCGCTGCCCGCGACGGTGATGCCATCGTGCGGCCTTACGAAACGGCCATGAAGCTGTGGCAGGCCGGCTTCTATGTGCGCTTTGGCGGCGACACTTTGCAGTTCGGGCCAACCTTCAATACTCAGCCGCAGGAGCTGGACCGTCTGTTCGACGCGGTCGGTGAAGCCCTGAACAAGATCGACTGATCATCACGCTTTCGACGCAGAGCGCGTGAGCCGATCACGCGCCTGACTCAACCTTCTTTATCTGGAGTTTTGCATGAGCATTGTTCAGCACCTGATTCACGGCGAGCTGGTTACCAAGGGTGAGCGTACCGCCGATGTCTTCAATCCTTCTACCGGCCAAGCGGTGCGTAAGGTGGAGTTGGCCAGCCGCGCGACCGTTCAGCAGGCCATCGATTCTGCCAAGGCTGCGTTCCCGGCTTGGCGCAATACCCCCCCGGCCAAGCGCGCTCAGGTGATGTTCCGCTTCAAACAACTGCTGGAGCAGAATGAAGCACGCATCTCGCAGATGATCAGCGAAGAGCACGGCAAGACCCTGGAAGACGCTGCTGGTGAACTCAAGCGTGGCATTGAGAACGTCGAGTTTGCCTGCGCGGCGCCAGAGGTGCTTAAAGGTGAATACAGCCGCAATGTTGGCCCTAACATCGATGCCTGGTCCGACTTCCAGCCGCTGGGCGTAGTTGCTGGCATCACCCCGTTCAACTTCCCAGCCATGGTGCCGCTGTGGATGTACCCGTTGGCCATTGCCTGCGGCAACGCCTTCATCCTCAAGCCATCCGAGCGCGATCCCAGCTCGACGCTATTCATTGCGCAGTTGTTGCTGGAGGCTGGCCTGCCGAAGGGTATCCTCAACGTGGTGCACGGCGATAAAGAAGCCGTCGATGCGCTCATCGAAGCACCGGAGGTCAAAGCACTGAGCTTCGTTGGTTCGACGCCAATCGCCGAGTACATCTACGCCGAAGGTACCAAGCGCGGCAAGCGCGTCCAGGCTCTGGGTGGTGCGAAGAACCACGCAGTGTTGATGCCCGACGCTGATCTGGACAACGCGGTCAGTGCGCTGATGGGTGCGGCATACGGTTCGTGCGGTGAGCGCTGCATGGCTATTTCGGTGGCTGTGTGCGTCGGTGATCAGGTTGCTGATGCGCTGATCGCCAAGCTGGAGCCGCAGATCAAGGCGTTGAAGATCGGTGCTGGTACTTCCTGTGGTCTTGACATGGGGCCGCTGGTGACCGCTGCTGCCCGTGACAAGGTAGTCGGCTATATAGACGATGGCCTGGCCGCTGGCGCCAAACTGGTGGTCGATGGTCGTGGTTTGCGTGTAACGGGTAATGAAGACGGCTACTTCGTCGGCGGTACCCTGTTCGATCACGTGACCCCAGAAATGCGCATCTATAAAGAAGAGATCTTCGGCCCGGTGTTGTGCGTGGTGCGCGTGAACAGCCTGGAACAAGCCATGCAATTGATCAATGACCATGAGTATGGCAACGGCACTTGCATCTTTACCCGTGACGGTGAAGCCGCGCGCCTGTTCTGCGACGAAATCGAGGTAGGCATGGTGGGGGTCAACGTACCGCTCCCTGTTCCTGTCGCTTACCACAGCTTTGGTGGCTGGAAGCGTTCGCTCTTCGGTGATCTGCACGCCTATGGGCCGGATGGTGTGCGCTTCTATACCCGCCGTAAGGCGATCACCCAGCGCTGGCCGCAACGTTCCAGCCATGAAGCGTCGCAGTTTGCATTCCCTAGCTTGTAAGCGCTGAGCGCAAGCGGGGGAGGGCGCAAGCCTCCCCCGCTTCGTTTTTGAGCAATATTGAACTTTCTTGAAATTAAAGGTTGACGGGCTTTCGAATCCCCTTATAATGCGCCCCACTTCCAGCGACATCGGAACGAAAAACTCCTTGAGATTCAACGAGTTAATTAGTTTGGGCGAGATTGGAAGCGCTTC